>CAZMAZ010000171.1:0-3996 GCA_964564255.1 uncultured Clostridium sp.
CGGGCGAAAACTTTTCAAATGGTTCTTGTACGAGCCGTTCGGCTATTGCGACAGGATGTGGTCTATCAAAAGAAGTCTGATAGACACCTCATCCACCGCTTTTGACACGTAGCAATCCTTCCACCGCTTCGCGGTCCGCCGCTTGCGGCAGCTCCCATTTACACAAGGGAGGCTTTCAGAGTTCTTGTGGCAAGAAAAAATTATGTATACCATTCGTTTTGTAGTGACGGTATCGGGGAGTAGAAGAGAATCAATTTAGACAAAGGCCCCTTTGTGTAAAGGGGGCTGGCAGCGTAAGCTGACTGGGGGATTGCCTTGTAACGACGGAATGCAGTATCTGCAAATTGTTCGATAGACACCTCATCCACCGCTTCGAACGGCATGCAACCTGTTTGTTATTTTAATTATACAAAAAGGATAACGAAAAGAAAATAGCATATTTTGCTTTTTATATTGCATTTTCCGTTTTTTTGTGCTATACTGGTCATAGTTACACAAATAAAAATCAAAAACAGGAGGCTCCTATGAACACCGACCTGCCTTACATACTCTCTCACACCGTCGACATTCCGCACAAGGACGACTATCAAAGCCATCTTCACAATCAATATGAAATTTTGTATTTCATCAAAGGCGCCGTACGCTATCGCATTGAAAACACGGTATACCCTCTCTCGCCCGGCGACCTGCTTTTGATTCGTCCGCGTATGTTTCATTGCCTGCTTCCAATCGAACCCAAGGAATACGAACGGTATGTCCTGCATTTTTCTGCGGAAGAGGTCCCGCCCTGCTTGCATGACACACTCAACACCGCCGCCGAGATACACACCTTTCCGATAGGCTCTTCCATGTATCGGCGCTTTCGCCGCGTTGCCGACATGCGGCATTTGCTGACAGAGGAAGAATTTCGCCTGCTTCTGGACGGGCTTTTGAGTGAATTTCTGCTCAATATAAAATACCGCCCCTCCAATCCTGCCGCCGTCCCCGTACAGCTCAAGGACACCATGGCGGAAATTTTGGCGGAAATCGACCGACACCCGCAGGACATTTGCAGTGTAAACGCCCTGCTTGACAAGTATTATGTCAGCCGCTCCTGGCTGGAGCACCGTTTTCGCACCGAGCTCGGCATGACTCCCTTACAATTTATCGAGAAAAAGCGCATTCTGTATGCACAGTCGCTCATTCTCGGCGGTCTTTCCCCGACGCTTGCCGCCCGGCAATGCCACTACGGCGATTATGTCACCTTCTATCGCAACTACAAAAAGATTCTGCATCACACTCCAAAAGCGGACAAACAAGAGCAAAAATAAAAGTAGCAGCCGCCATGCGGTTTTTTGACAAAAATTTTTGCCAAAATGATTGACATTCACTCGGAAATATGGTAGAATGCAACTAAGGGGTCTCCGACAATGAAATTTTTCGGAGATGCCCGCTACAGATCCTACTACTTTGTCTCATTTAAAAATCGACAAATTCATGGAACACCTCATCCACCGAAAATGTAAACTTTTAAGAGAAACAAGGTACTAGGGTCTAAACTTGATTTCAAGGAGGAAAATGGGTATGTCCATTCCTGTTTATGACAAATCCGCGCGTGCATGGGTTCTGCCGCCTGTTGATTGCGGCAAAGGTGTTTGCACCGCCCAAATTCGCTTTACACATGCGGTCAACGTGACCGTTGTCACCCTATACGCAGAGCAAACACCGATCGGGGTTTGTGCGTTGTCTTCCCGCGTCTCCGCAGAAGCAGAGACCGAAGCACTGTGCGAAATAGAACCTATAGAAGGGATGCATCAAATTACCGTCCGCACCGACGGCGGCGGCGCCCGACTGACCGAGGTCACCTTCACCGATCAGCCGATTCCGAGCCCTTCCTATACCCCCGTCCCGCAAAAAAAGCTGCGCAATACCCTGTCGGATACCTGGGAAGCAACCGACATGCTGGGACGCAAGGTCCCTTCGGTGGAGGATGTCGGCGCAAAGCGCGACCGCAAGGTCGGTCTCTTCTACTGGACCTGGCACGAGGCAAATGCGCATCTGCGTCCCGTCGATGTGGTGGACACCCTTGCCGCCTACCCTGCTGCCGAATACCGTCTGGATCACCCCGCCTGGGGAGAACGCCCCTTCCAGTGCTTCTGGCATGAGCCCTTCTACGGCTTCTATCGGGACTCCGACCCATACGTCATTCGCCATCACATGTCCCTGCTTGCCAATGCGGGCGTGGATTTCCTTCTGTTCGACTGCACCAACGGCGCCCTTCTTTGGCGCATTGCTTACGAACCGCTTTTTGCCGAAATGCGCCGCATGCGCGAGGATGGCGTCCGCACCCCGCAGATTGCCTTTATGTTGAATTTCGGACCCATGCCGACCACCGCCGCCATGCTTCGCGCGCTGTATCAGGACCTTTACAAGCCCGGTCTGTATTCCGATCTGTGGTTCTGCCTGGACGGCAAGCCCCTGGTCATGGCATATCCCGATGCCCTGCCGACCGAAGGCGTTTGCGAAAGCGACACGCGGACACTGAACGAAATTCGCTCATTTTTCGCCTTTCGCCCGGGTCAACCCGGCTACGGCACAGGTCCGCAGACCGACACCCAATGGGGTTGGCTGGAAAAATACCCGCAGCACAAGTTCGGCGTCCGTCCCGACGGCTCTTGCGAGATGATGACGGTCGGTGTGGCGCAAAACTGCAACGACGCGCGCATCTGCACGCATTTCAACGACAAAGACACCTACGGACGCAGCTTTACCTGCAAGGACCGCTTTGCAAAACTTAGCCCGGACTCCTACTTATACGGCTACAATGTGCAGGAGCAATGGGACCGCGCCATTGATATTGGTCCCGATATTGTATTCATTACCGGATGGAACGAATGGATTATGGGACAGTTCCATGAGCCCTGGCTCAAGGACAACGACTCCACACAGCTTGCCATGGTCGACCAATACGACCGCGAGCACAGCCGCGACATTGAAATGGACAAGGACGGCTACCTTGACACCTATTACCTGCAAATGGTCTCCAACATTCGCCGCTTCAAGGGTGCCGAACAGCGTCAACCGACCGGTGCGCCCCAAAGCATCAATCTGCACGCGGGCGCCCGTCAGTGGGCATCTGTTTCCCCTGCCTACATCAACGATAAAGGTACCACCGTGCACCGCGACTGGGACGGCTTCGGCGACACGCACTATGTCAACCAAAGCGGTAGAAATGACATTGTCCTTGCCAAAGTAGCGCGGGATGACACATATGTTTATTTCATGGCAGAAACCGCCGACCCTCTGACACCGCCTGCCGCACAGGGCTGGATGACGCTTTTCTTGGACCTTGACCGCTCCAAAAAGACCGGCTGGGAGGGCTATGACATCGCCATCAACCGCACCGCACCCCACAAGGGCAAAACCGCCATTGAGCGCTATCTGCCGACTGCGGAACCGGGCAGCTTCACCTGGGAAAAGATTGGCGAAGCCCAAATTTCGATTCGTCAAAACCTTCTGCAAATTGCCGTTCCGCGCGCCGTATGCGGCATGGAAGGACGCTTGCAATTTGAATTTAAATGGAGTGACAACATGCAAGAAAAAACGGTCATGGACTTTTACGCAAACGGCGATTGCGCACCGATCGGACGCTTCAATTACCTCTATCGCGAATAAACCCTTCCCTGTTTTCGGGAAAACCGAATCGGATTTCTTTTTCATCATCGAGAAACTTGCTTCCAAAGGAATCGGCGCCGCCGATGCCGCCGGCGCCGTGTCATTCTGAACAACGTGAAGAATCTCGGCGGAGCAAAGCAAATCTTGCCGCCACATCAAAAAATTTTCAAAATATTTTTTGTATGCCTGTAAGATTTCCCATTTTCTTTCGTATACAATAATGCGAAACCAAATGAAAAGCAAAATTTCCGACCGGGGAGGTGTTTTTGTGAAAAATCGGCATTGCAGTGACCGTTCTTCCACGCGCGTAATGCCCCTGCTCTTGCGCAGGTAAAAGGCGAA
>CAZMAZ010000172.1:0-3959 GCA_964564255.1 uncultured Clostridium sp.
TTCGGGTCGGTAACAACATAGCTGCTGTGCATTTGCATAAGGTTCGGCTTAACAAAAAATCTTGTTTTACCTGAACCTGAACCGCCGATAACAAGGATATTCTTGTTTCTTGCGAATTTTGGCTGTTTGGGTCTGCTGTTCATTGTCAGGCTTTCGGTTTTTGTGAGTATAATGTTGTTTTCAAACTTATCCGAATCAACATACGGCTCAATATCCTTGCTTGTTCCCCAACGTGCAGAACCGTATTCTTCCTTACTGCGGAAATTCTTTTTGTTTTTCTTCTTCATATTCAGATAAAGCTTCATTGCCGCCGCTACCACAACACCTGCCAACAGGTCTTTAGAATTGAATGACGGAATGGGGTTTATAAGAACCTTATTAAAATTTTCCATTATTGAATCGAGAGTTCCGTCAGAAACACGATATATGCAGTATCCCTTGTTTCCGAGCCAAGCAAATATGAGAAGCGGAATCAGAGCAATGAAAAACTTTTTGTCAAAGGTGAACGTCCTTTTAAGTCCGCCACTGATGTCATTCCAAATCTTTGCAGGAATACTGTCCTTTGGAATGATTGGTTTTTTCTTTGATATGCTTTTCGCCATTTATAATCACCTTTCACGATAATTGCGTTCTTTCTTGTGTTCGTGTTCCCTTGATTTTTCTCTGCTCCGTTCTATGTTCTTGTTAATCTCATCAACATTGATTTCTTTGATTTTTTTTATGCTGAACAGAGTTTCTTTTTTGTGCGTCTGATTATAGGAATATTCCTGAAAGGCTTTTTGCATTGTGTCGAGGTCTTTGCCTTTGAAACATACAAGATATTGCTTTTTGCCGTTATTATCCTCAATGCGTTTCAAGGCATATGTGAGGTCGTATTTCTTTGCTGTCTTTGAAAAATTGCCTATGTTTTTCTCGCTTACTTCAATATTGTTAAGCTTGCCTGTTTTCATAAGCTTGACAAGGGTTGTTTTTTCCTCTGATTTTCTTTCAGACACGTTATCTGCCATTTCTTTGATTGCCTTGTTGAAAATTTCGGGTGTCATTTTTGCACATTCGATTATTACTCCTAAGGTTTTCCTATTTTCGTAATCCGACATCATATTTCACCTCCAGTTCCTCAATTTTTTCTTCCGTCAAATCAGCAGGACTGTTAAGTGTAAGCCCGTCAGGCAGTGGATACTGGTAATCTTCCGCCAGATATTCTTTCAGAGTTCTGTTATTCTCTATTGCAGCAGCTAACATAAATGTGATTATGAATTTGTCTGAAATAGGTTCTGATTTTGGAGTATCTGATTGAGTTTTTTCAGTTGCAGTAGGTTCAGGCAGTTGTTCCTGTTCTTTTTCGGAACACACAGGCATAACTTCATCAACTGAGTTATTTGCAAATTTTCTTGTCAATTCTTCTGAATCAGATTGACTGCTTTCAGTGGTGATATTATCATTTACACAATCCTTTTTTGGTTCAGTAGTGATGTCACCGCCGAAATATGTTTTTATGTCATACTCTGCCTGATAATAACCGCTTATGCTGTCCAAATCACTGCGAAACTGATAATCACTCATAGAGTTCCATATGCAGGTTCTGAAATATGCCTCGGTATTATTAGGCTTGTATTCTGACAAAGCTTTTCCCCAGTAATGCTTAAAATCTTCCAACCATTCCATTAACGCTGAGTTATGCAAAAGCTCGTTAATAACGTCAATTATCTGACTGTATTTCACTCTCTGCTTGTTGAGGAAACAAAAATCCTTTTTCAGCATAAAGAGTAATGATTTTATTACTGCATTTACAAGGGTTTGCTTTTCATTTTCACTATTACCGATATTTACTGCACTGCTGTTATACCAGTTATATCCAAATGCTAATTTCAGAGCCTTTTCCAGTTCTTTTGGATTTTGTACCAAGCTGTATGGAATGGTGCATTCCTTGAAATAATCACTCATTTCACTGAAATCACAGCAATCATTTCCGTAAAAATCATAAAATTCATCTTCATTCTGAAAATCGTGAATATAATTCGGAAATTGAATTGTATCTAACAGCTCCATAAAGGATAATTCTTTTTTGTGTTTTGCTTTTTCATCAATCAATCCATCAATCTTTTCAACAATTTCATTTTCGCTGTTGGCGGAAGATTGATTGATTGATATTGATGAATAAGTATCATTTGAATTAGTATCCTTTATATCAGTATCATTATATATGCTGTTCAGATTTTGCACCTCGATGTTCATATTCTGCACCCCGATGTTCATATTCTGCACCTCGGTGTTCAGATTTTGCACCCCGATGTCCAGATTTTGCCCCTCGGTGTTCATATTCTGCACTTCTGTATTGCCATACTTCATAGAGGTTGTACAATCAAGCACATATATAATATCAGGATTACTGAATCCTTGTTTTTTTCGGCATATAAGACCTACACCACTTTCAATGTCAAGTTCTTTGAAAACGGATTTTATTGTGCGAATACTGCAACCTAATAATTCCTGCATTTCTTTTTGCGGAAGTATTATGTATATTCTGCCCTCATCATCTTCCCAGTTGTTCTTTGCTGAAAGCTTGGTACGGTCGAGCATTATGCTGTATGCAACCTTAGCGGTATTGCTTATCTGACGGACTTGTTCATCAACAAACAGAAATTTTGGTATCTGATAGTGGTCAAATCTCAACTGCTCCATATTGTGGAAATATGCAAAGCGTGACAGCGGCGGTCTATCTTCAGCAACAACTTCATCTGTTTTCTTTGCAAAATTTTTCACATAGATACGGTCATTTTTTCCAATCCCCATATTCTGCTTACGCTCAATCAGTCCAACGCCTGTCAGTTCGTCAAGCTCTTTCATATACGATGACATTTTGGTTCGACTGCAATTCATCAGCTGTATAAGCTCTTTTTGCGGAAAGTATACATAAACCTTTCCGTCTTTATCTATAAATCCGTTTTTGTAGCTGGATTTTGCTCTGTCAAGTAAAAAGCTATACAGCAATTTTGCGTTGAGTGAAAGATTATTCAGTGGTTCTGCCTGAAACAACAGCTTTGGCATTGTGTAATGTATATATTGCTCTGCTTCACGGTTGTAAAAATACTCATATGGCATACGTCCACCCCCTTTTCTTCTTGTAAATTTATTATTTTCCTTTTAATATTTCGTGCAGGTTCGGAGCAAGAGCAATAATCTCGCTTTTTATCCTGTCGGCAACCACAATCGGCATATTGTATTTTTTTACAATATCTGCTATTGAGATTTCCAAAAGCTTTTTTGTTGCGTACTCAAGACCAAGCGGCAGATATTCTGTTATCGCCATTGCAAAGCATACCTTTGTTTCCTGCATTATGTCCTGTCTTGACATTATGGAAACTGGCATATAGAAATAATCCTCATCGAAATCTACATAGGGTATCTGTCCCTTATGTGCTGTAATTGCTACTGGCATATTTTTTCCTCCTGTTATTTGTTTTGTATGTTTTCTATAATCATCTTTCGGATATACTCAATCACACTGGCTTCTATGATATTAGTGGAAGATAAGGCTACAAGCTCCTGTTTTATTCTTATAGCTTCAGGATAATCACACATACATATCTGCCTGATACTTTCAAGTGATATGTTTTCACATTTATCGGTTATTATCTCGATGATAAGTTCTATTGGTGTCGGTGTGATTTCGCTCATTATTTCACTGTATATTTTCCCAAATATGAGCTTTGCATCATTGCTTATGTCTTTCTGACACATAACCTGATGAGGTATGTATACGTCAGCGGTCATACTGCAATAATCGGGTTTCTTGTACTTGTAAATCTGTACTTTCATTTCGCATTCCTCAATTCCTTTTCTTAAATTTTGCAATAAAAAAAGGACTTCCGTTTCTGAAAGTCCTTTGCAACAAAAACATTATTGTAAATTCTGCTTTTGTTGTACGATATTCTGTTGTCTGTTAGCTTTTTTGTTCG
>CAZMAZ010000173.1:0-3958 GCA_964564255.1 uncultured Clostridium sp.
TTAATGCCGAAATCAAGTAAACCCGAGCCTGTATTTATAGGATACCATATGTCAATGCTTTTGTCAAGAGGGATTTTAAACTTTTTGCGTTTTGTTGCAGGAAATTTGATGCGATTCTTGTCTTTTTCATGTGATTTTTAATCTAACCTTGTGGGAAACGATTGACAAAAGGGGCATTTTCGGGTATAATAGTTACAGTTACAGAAAATTGATTGCTATCGGGGGCGGAAAGATTGCCCCATACTTTCGGGAAGGTGGTACTTTACTATGAAAAAAACGGAATCCGTTTTAGAAGAACTTTCCGCATTGCGGAAGACGGTTGCCTATCATGCAAAACGCTATTATGTGGATGATGCACCCGAGATTTCCGATTATGAATACGACCGATTGTATCAACGTCTTTTGACATTGGAGGCAGAGAATCCGCAATATTTTGATGCTTCTTCTCCGACACAGCGTGTTGGAGGAACGCCGCTCGATAAGTTTGAAAAAGTGGTGCACGAGGTGCGCATGAACTCTCTTTCGGATGTTTTTTCATACGATGAATTGCATGATTTTTTGCACACGGTGGAAAGTACCGTTCCCGATGCGGTTTATTCGGTTGAGCCGAAAATCGACGGGCTTTCGGTTGCTTTGCGATATGAAAACGGAGTATTTGTGCAGGGGGCGACGCGCGGAAACGGGGAAGAAGGCGAAGATGTGACGCAAAATATACGTACGATATTTTCGTTGCCGCTCCGATTGCCTGAACCGTTGAACGTAACAGTTCGCGGAGAAGTGTACATGCCGCGCGGGGTTTTTGAGCGATTGAATGCCAAGCGCAGTGAGGAAGGACGCGCTCTTTTGGCGAATCCGCGGAATGCCGCGGCGGGGTCATTACGTCAATTGGACCCGCAGATTACCGCGGCGCGCGGTCTGGACATCTTTATTTTCAATTTGCAAGCGGGTTCTTTGTATACCGATGGACGGATGGCACAAACGCACACGGAAACGCTGGACCGATTGGAAGCGCTCGGCTTCCCCGTGATTCGCGAACGCATTACAGCGTCCGCTTTTGAGCAGATAACGGATCACATTACGCGGATTGGGCAGATGCGGGATTCCCTTGCATACGACATTGACGGTGTTGTTATTAAGATTGATCGTCTTTCGACGCGTACTGTGCTTGGAGAAGGTGTAAACACACCCAAATGGGCGGTTGCATACAAATTTCCGCCCGAACAGAAGCAGACAAAGTTGCAGGGAATTACGATTCAAGTCGGGCGAACCGGCGTTTTGACGCCGACGGCTGAACTCGTCCCGGTGCGTTTGGCAGGGTCGACCGTTTCCCGCGCAACCTTACACAATCTTGATTTTATACGCGAGCGGGATATTCGTATCGGAGACACCGTGCTTTTGCAAAAGGCGGGGGATATTATTCCCGAGGTGGTTTGTGCGGTCCCCTCTTTGCGTGACGGAACACAAACAGAATTTTTCATGCCGGAACGTTGCCCCTCTTGCGGAGAACCGGTATTCCGTGAAGAAGGGGAGGCCATGATACGTTGTACCAATGCCGCTTGCCCGGCGCAATTGGCACGCGGTATCACACATTTTGCATCCAAGGATGCAATGGATATTGACGGAATGGGTCCGCAGGTGGTGGAAGCCTTAATTGCAAACAATTTGCTGCATGACGCATCGGACCTCTATTTCCTGTCCGCCGAACAAATTGCATCGCTTGACCGTATGGGGGAAAAATCAGCGGCAAACTTGATAAGTGCGATTGAAAAATCCAAACAAGCGGGCTTGGAACGCTTGCTGTATGCATTGGGAATTCGCAATATCGGTCAGGTTGCGGCGACGGCATTGGCACGCTATGCGAGAACGCTTGAGAGATGCTTTGGATTGACGCGGGAAGAGATTTGCACGATTGATGATTTCGGTGCCGTTTCCGCCGATTGCTTTGTCAATTTTTTTTCTCATCCGCAAAATGTCGCGCTTTGCAAGCGATTGCAGGATGCCGGAGTGGCAACCGAGGCGACGGAAACGCATACCGGTTCGCACCTTAGCGGAAAAACCTTTGTTTTAACCGGTACGTTACCGACGCTTTCGCGAGACGAGGCAACAAAGATGATTCGGCAAGCGGGCGGCAAGGTGGTCGGCTCGGTTTCTTCTAAGACCGATTATGTGGTGGCGGGAGATGCGGCAGGTTCAAAACTGACACGCGCCGCGGCGTTAGGAATTACGGTGATTGACCAAGAGGCACTGCTAAAGCTTTTGCAAATTCGGGACGACGCAATTTTGCCTACACAAAATTGATAAGGGCTTTCATTGCCGTTTTTCAGGTGCCGGCACCGCCTGTATATGCCGAAATGCCGAGGAAGACGCCTTCGGCGAACAGAGCGGGATTTTCATTCATTAACGCGGCATCGCCGGGATTTGTGATAAAGCCGAGTTCTACCAAGACGGCAGGCATTTCGGTTTTGCGAAGGACATACAGTCCGGGACGAATTAAAATGCCGCGATTGGGCAGACCTGTTGCGGCAGAAAGCTGATAAAGGATGGATTCTCCGAGAGCATATGCGGCGCTGTCGCGGCGATAGACCAGAACTTCGCTTCCGGTTGCCGCCGATGATTCTGCGGCATTGGTGTGCAGACTGATGAAATAATCCGCACCGAAGGCATTTGCCTGTGATGTGCGTTCACGCAAACTTTCGGTGTTGGAATTTCCAAGCTGTGTTTCAGGCGTCGGACGCGAAAGCGCAACGGTATAGCCTGCCGCACGAAGCAGGACGGCAAGCTCTGCGCCAATGCGATAAACAATGTCCTGTTCTCGCAGACCGTTACCTTCTGCGCCCGCATTGGGATTGCGTGGATTGTGACCTTGATCGATATAAATTTTGATTGCCATATGTTGCCCTCCTTTTCTGTTTACAGCGTATGTAAAGAGAGGGGATTGACGTGAAAGGAAAAAAGATGAGTTCGCAGAAAAATACTTTTTCGCATTCCGATTTTGTCGAGCATTCCGAGAAAAACCGCGTAAAGGGCGGGACGCTTTATCTTGTTGCAACGCCGATCGGAAATCTTGCCGATCTTTCCGAGCGTGCGCGAAAGGTGCTGTCGGAAGTGGATTTTATTGCGGCAGAGGACACGCGGAACACATTGAAGCTTTTGTTGTATCTCGGAATTCAAAAGCCCATGATTTCTTATTTTGAGCATAATAAACGTGCACGCGGTGAGGAGATTTTGGAACGGCTTTGCGCCGGAGAATCTTGTGCCCTTGTAACCGATGCGGGGATGCCGGCTATTTCGGATCCGGGCGCGGATCTGGTCGTTCTTTGTGCGGAACAGGGAATTCCCGTCAGTTGTATCCCGGGTGCTTGTGCGGCGGTGACCGCATTGGCTCTTTCCGCATTGCCGACCGGGCGCTTTTGCTTTGAAGGCTTTTTGAGCACGGATAAAACGGCGCGAAAGAAGCATCTGGCCTCTCTTGCAAACGAAAACAGAACCATGATTTTTTACGAAGCACCGCACAAACTGGAAACAACACTTGCAGACCTTTTGCAAGCATTTGGTGGAGGACGGCACATAGCATTATGTCGAGAATTGACCAAATTGAACGAAGAAATATTGCGCATGACCCTGGAAGAGGCGGTGGCGTATTATGCGGAGAATAAGCCGCGCGGAGAATATGTATTGGTGTTGGAGGGGGCAAACGAGAAAGCTGCAGAGCAATTTTGGCAACAAATGAGCATTCCCGAGCATGTTGCGTATTATATGGAGCAAGGAATGGAGAAAAAAGAGGCGATTAAGGCGGCGGCGCGTGATCGAGGGGTTCCGAAAAACGATATTTATCGCGAAGTATTACGATAAACGGTTTTTGTGATAGGATAACGATTTTTGTTTTCTTTTTTGCGGGAAACGGTTGCACTTTTCCGCAAAATGTGATACAATAATAGCAATTATGTTGCATTGGGAG
>CAZMAZ010000174.1:0-3931 GCA_964564255.1 uncultured Clostridium sp.
TCTGTCTGTCTGTCTGTCTGTCTGTCTGTAAGAATTGTACACGACCTTGCCCTCCCTGTCAAGCGTTTTTTTGTAAATTTTTCGCAATTTTTTTGTTTTTTTGAAAAATTTTCATTGCATATAGTGTAACATATTTTGGATGCGCTGTCAAGTGTTTTTTTGAAAAATTTTTACAAAAAGAAAATCGGGCAAGGTCATTTCGTCAAATATCGTTTAGCGCAGGCTGCGCAAAAGACTTATGCGGCGATGCCGTCACTTTTTCTTTTGCTGTTTACACCAGATTTCCATCACGGTTTTATGCGGAAGCAGTTTTGTCAGCAACACCTGTGCGCGGATTTGCGCCCCGCATACCGAAACGTCTTTGCCACGTTGCATGTCCTTCATGGCACGTGTGACAACCTCTTCTGCCGTGAAAAAATGATTGTAGTAGGTGATTGTATCGTCACGAACCGCACGGTTGAAAAACTCTGTCCGCACCCATCCGGGGCAAACGGCAAGCACGCGAATGCCGCGCGGCTTCAATTCTCGGTTCAAGGCACGGGAAAAGCTGAGTACATACGCCTTGGTTGCCGCGTACACATTGATATACGGCACCGGCTGAAAAGCGGAAAGCGACCCGATTTGATAAATACAGCTCCCTGCCGTCATATACGGCAATGTCAGGTGGGTGATTTGGGTCAATGCCGTAACATTTAATGCAATCATGGAAGTCTGTTCCTCACGGGACAGATCGGCAAATGCACCGAAAACGCCGAAACCGCTTGCATTGACAAGCACCTCGACCTGCGGCTTTTCCTGCTTGAGCAGTGCAGAGTATTGAGTAAAGCTCTCCTGCGCGGTCAGGTCCAATGCCAGCGGACGGATATGGGCGCGCACGCCCTTCTGCAATTGCTCCAACCGCTCCAAACGGCGAGCAATCACCCAGATTTCATCAAAAACGGTTTGCTTATCCAACCTGCGGACAAATTCACTTCCCATGCCGGAGGATGCTCCGGTTACGACTGCAATTTTCATTTTGGCTATCTCCTTTTTTTACTATATGCACAAATGAATCGGCAACCCATCACGATACTGCGGATACGCCTCCCCGCGAATCAAGGGCGCCAAATATGTAAGGCACGCATCGGTTACACCGTTTCCCTGCTCGTTAATAAATTCACTGTCAACATAGCGTATCCGATTGGCAATTCCGTCAATTTTCGCATGCCCTACCGAAAAGGCATACGGGTGGTCCGATGTCCGCAAAATGGTCATCATTTCACGGGTAATCCCTTGCGCGGCGGCATGCACCGCTTCCTTCCCCACTGCAACCGATTCGGTCAAGTCTTGCAGAGAGGCAAGATGCGCCGCACAGCGCTGGGGCAGATTCAACTCTACCGATCGCACCTTGCATCCAATCTCGTTTTTAACCACCATCTCCAATGCTTTCCCGGTCCCTGCCAAATACCGATGACCAAACACATCGGCAGCACCGCTTTGCGCTCCTTCTCCAACATAGGAACCGTCCGCAAAACGAATGCCTTCCGACACGGCAACCACGACGTTGGGATGCACCGAAAGTGCGGCTCGCACATCACGCAAAAAGGCTTCCGTGGAAAATGCTCGCTCGGGCAAATAGACATAATCCGGCTCGCTCATATGAGAAATACGACCGAGTGCCGACGCCGCTGTCAGCCATCCTGCGTCCCGTCCCATGATTTCCACTACGGTCACTGCGGGTTTGGTATAAACCGCAGTATCTCGCAAAATTTCCTGCACGGTCACCGCAATATATTTTGCCGCCGAGCCGAATCCCGGGGTGTGGTCGGTGCCCATCAAGTCGTTGTCAATGGTTTTGGGAACGCCGATTACGCGCATTTCCCACGCTTTTTTTTCTGCAAATTGAGAAAGTTTGGCAACCGTATCCATGGAGTCGTTGCCACCGATATAAAAGAAATAGCGAATATTATACTTTCTCAGTTGCTCCAGAAGACGGCTGTACACGGTATCGGCGCCCTCGGAGCCATAGGTCGGCAATTTTTTGCGACAGGAGCCGAGTGCCGCGGCGGGTGTATGCTCCAATGCAAGCAGTTGCTCCGGATTGTCCGCTAAGCTCGACAAGTCCACTACGCGGTCTTCCAAAAAGCCTTCAATCCCGTTGCGCATGCCGTAAAGGGTTCCGATTGTCTCCTGCTCGCGGGATCCTCGAATAATTCCCGAAAGTGTGGCGTTAATCGCCGCTGTAGGTCCGCCGGACTGTCCGACGATGGCATTTCCAAAAAGCATAACTATCTGTTTCTCCTTCGAATTTTTGCGCGACTGTATTTTAATTGTTTGTTGCGGTTGATACCACCGTTTGATAATATTGCATTACGCCGTTTTCATCCGGCACAAAGATTACCTTGACACCGTTTGCTTCAAAAGCGTCTGCTTCCCCGCCGGCACGGTCAAGAAGCGCTTTTCCTGTAGCATCGTAGTAGCTGTAGGTTCCGTTTTGTCCTTCCGCATCACCGGTGACAACACCGTAAATGCCAAAGCCAATCACACCCAAGAAGAAGGTATTTTCTCCGTCCGCAACCGTTTTGCGTGCGCCGTTTTCACTGACCGAAACGCATTTTCCGTTCTCATTTTGGAAGAAAATCAAGGAATCGGTTGCATCGGCATACTGCATCTCGCCTTCCGTGTTCGAAATCGATGTAATCAAATGCATATCATATCCGTACACCTCACCGTTTGTGGCAAGCATAACATTGTTGTACCCCTCGACGCCGGAAATGTCTCCGAGTACAGTCCCGGTTCCATTCAAAAGATAGGTTCTGCCATCCTTATAAGCGCCGTAGCATCCTCCGCCCATGGGCAAAATTCCGTCGTACATTTCGGAAAACAATGCAAACTGTTTTTCGGGATACCCGTCGGTTGCAACCGAGTAAAGAGAGCGACTCTCCAACATATGGTTTTCAATCATGCTGACATATGCCAATTGCTTTACGCTTTGATTGATGAAATCGATTTGGGCAAGTTCTTCTTCTCCGAAAACCGTATCAAACAGACAAACGGTCTCCTGCTCATCGATATGCTCACTCTTGACGTCAATAAAGTGTGTTTTCAGCAAATAGCATCCTTTCTCGTCGGCGTAGGTATACTCTTGCTCGCTGTCGTTGACACAAATCGCATATTGAATAATTACATTGCCCTCATTAAGCGGGAAATATGTGCAGGAAATTGCGTTTTCGGGGTATCTGAAACCAATCCGATAGGTCAAATCGGAATCAAAAATCATCAGTGATTTTTCGGCATACCGATAGTAGTATTCCCCTGCCTTTTGGTCATAATCCGGCAGTTCTCCCGACAGCGTACTAAACGGAACGGCTGCCGTTTTTTCGTATGTATGCAGATCAAAGCGATAAACATAATTGCCGACCAAAATCAAATCCTGTGTGTGTCCGTATCTGCTTGCATTGGATGCCAGACAGTTTCCCAATTGGTCATACAGCGCATACAAGCCGTCCGCGGTCTCCAAAATCTGTCCCAATTTAAGCGATATGGTGCAACTATCGTGCTCGGAAAGTGCTATGTTTTTTTCGCGAACAATCGACTGATTTTGGAAGTTATACACAATGTAATCGGTCCCGAGCATTCCCGCATATTTGGAAAACAGTCCGAGATTCCCGGATTTTTCGACCAATGTATAGCCGGAAAGAAGCGGAATCGCTTCTAAACGGTCCGGTGCCGGCTCTGCCGTGTACGAGGATTGATACAAATCGTTAAAATAGCCGACGGTTCCAAGCCCGGATGAACAGGCGGAAAGTGTACCGCACAAAAGAAGCGCGGCAAGAAAAGCAGTCAAAAGTTTGTGTTTCATAACATGTCCCTTTCTTTACTCTGTTACTTTGGAGATCTTCGATAATACCGCAATACCGCACATGCCGTATTCTCAAAGAAACCCTTTGTT
>CAZMAZ010000175.1:0-2577 GCA_964564255.1 uncultured Clostridium sp.
GCTTCTATTTCCGCTTTTTCAGCTTCAAAGAACTCACGGTAATCGTCCTGTACCTTCTTTTGCTCATTGCGGAGACGGCGCAACTGTGCTCTGAATGCAGACTCATTATCTGAACCAAGATAAGCAAGAGATTTGTAGATCGAAAGAGCGAGGCGGTCCCGACAGAATCCCCTGTAAGGCAGAGTGTTCATATTTGTCAGTGCCGCTCCAGCTTCTGCTCCGGCATCTCTGGCGCTGATCTTGGCCCGGTCGTCATATTCACCGATCAGGCGCTCCGCAACCTTGAACTGCTCAATACATTCTGCAAAATTTCCCTGGTGGAAGTTCATGCTTCCCGCTTCCAGGCGCCACATAATTTCGTCGCCGGTGTTGACTGCAGATGAATTATACCACTTCGGTTCACGGAGCTTGTACTCAATTTCCTGCATGGCTTCTGCATTATTACCGCTTTCATAAGCGGTCATCATATCAGCTTTTTGCAAATGGGAATTTACCACAGTGGAACATCCGGTCATTACGAGACCGCAGACCCCGGCAAAAAGAAGTTTCCCAACAGTTTTTATTTTCATCGTCAGCCTCATTCGCCTTTCAGAGCAGAAACTTTCAGCATTTCCGGTACAACTTTCTGGGGAATGACCGTTTTAATCAGATATTTGCCGTAGTCATCCAAAGTCCAATCTCGTGTCATATCCCGGTCAAGTTCCCGGAATTTTACCCGTTCTTCAAAAGGAACGCTGGCAAGAATTCTGCCATTCTGAGCAGAAATGATACGGATATCGCCCTCAAGTATGCCGGTGTAGCGTACTCCTTTTGCTCCTGTTTCTTCAACGTAATATTTTTTCCCGACGACTTCAAAGCGGGTAATGTTTGCCTGGATCAAGGTCTTAACCTCAAGCAATTTTCCCACCTTTACAAACATTTTCGGCTCAAGTTCGTAGAGATTGTCGAGATTGTTCTTTTTAAGGATTTTTGTAACAGATTGCAGATTCTGCAACTGTACGCCTTTACTCAACAAAGCATTTTCCATCCGGACATTGAAATCAGATGCCAAATAAGCAGGAGCATTTACAATACGGATTACAGGACTCAAAATAGCAGATGTCCCGGATTGTTTTTCGTCTGACAACATGACTTGCAAAGTTGCTTCAATCTTATCTGCCAATTCATCCAGATCCTTTACCCGGAGGTTTGCTGTCCTCGCTTGATCGATTTCGCCAGTGGAGGAATCCAGAATCTTCATAGTGCAGTTCAGGCGGCTTCCGAATTTACCGATTTCAGAGACAAGAATGTATTTGACGGTTTCAAGCTGACCGAGCTTTGCTTTCTGTGTGGAATTCAGATTCATAAGATCAGAACTGGTCGTCAATCCGATTTCAGTCATCATCTGTTTCAACGCGCCGCGGGAAATCAGCTTGTACTCTTCGGATTGCACTGATGTTTCGAGAATGCCCCAGAACGCTTCAATGTCTTCTGTTTTCATACCGCCTTTTCCGACAGGTTCTGCAATTGCAAGTTTGTCTGCGGCAAAGGTGGTCGCAGTCAGCACAACGCCTAGAATAAATGAAAAAATGTGCTTGATGCTCATTGTTATGCGATTCCTTATTTTTCTAATTTTGTATTGATTGTCTGATCTGCGGTAATGTTGACTTCAAACGTCTTGGTCTTGTAACCGGCAGCTTTGACCTCAATCGTATGTTTTCCCGCCGGTACAAGGAATGAACTGCCGCCGTTACCGACACGGGTTCCATCAACAAAAACTTCCGCTTCCGTTGCTTTGAAAAACATTCCACCGGAAGGTACAACAGTCAGAGCATAAGGCAATGGAGTAACTTTGATCTTGTTTTTCCGTCCGGGACGGCAATTGTCATACAGATCCTCGGCAGCCTGTTCCAGTGCAGAGGTCATAAGATTCTGGAAAATATTGTTGTCAAACTGGGTTCCGCTGATGGGACGCTGTTCCCGGTAATTCCCGGTATAAACATTGCTGTATACAGTGTGCTGGGCGGCGAGATCCACCATTTTGATGATAACATCCAGCTGATAGTTTGTCGTCTGGGTCTCTATACCATATCCTTTGAAGGAGTTTGTTTTTGTTCTCATATCGGAAACAGTACCATAGATCAAATGGGTTGCCCCCGTTTCACGCGCAAGCCTCAGCATAAAATCTTTCGGAAAATCGGGAGCATTTTGCAGTTTCTGCATCGCCGCAGTCATTTGCGATGCATCAAGACAGGAAAATACATCATTATGACGTCCGAGGTAAGCAGATAAATAATCCGCTCCGATCACCATCGGTCTGGATTCTCCTTTGACGGTTGTATTGTAAAGATCGAGAGCTTTTGCTCTGCTGAATTTATTGTCATCAACTTGCGCGTCCCGGTTGGCATCATTGGTTTTGGTATTATCCCAGGCATCAATCATCCGGACAAATCCCTGCATAACATTGTCCATTGATTTACGGTCTGCATCATTCAGTGTGCACTGCGGAGGAATATTGATCGGTTTATTTTTTTCATTAAGGAAGCGTTTTTGCCCCTGTATATCAAGAGATGTAAAATCAAGAACGCAAACCTTGAA
>CAZMAZ010000175.1:2677-3901 GCA_964564255.1 uncultured Clostridium sp.
TGTAATTCCTTTTGCAGCTTTTCAATTTCAGTTTTTTTCTCTGCAATTTCTTTTTTGAGTATGATTCCTTTTTCTTTGATTGAGAGATTTTTCTCTTTTAAGGATTTGATTTCCTGATTTGCAGAATCAATTTTATTTTTAGCTCTTTGAGCCATCGCGCCCCGTTTGTGGTTCAAATTCCGTGTTTCATTCGCGATTGTTTTTTCCAGTTTTTGCTGCCTTGTAGAGTTTCTGTTGTATTCCCGACTCATCTGATCCATTTGGTTTTGTAGATTTTTCATTTCCGCGGAACAGTTGGATAATTCTTTTTGCAGTTTTTCCATATGCTTTTTCTGATCTGCAAGTCTCTTTTTCTCTTTTTCATATTCTGATTTTAAATCTTCAAGATACTTTTCAAATTCTTTAGTACCTTTTTTCAGAATCTTTTGATCCTTATAGTCATCTTTGATTTTTTGTTCAAGAGTTAAATTTTTTTCAGGCAATAACCTTGTATGTTCTTCCATTTCCCATTCGCTTTTTTTACTCATGGGATCTTTATGCCGTTTATAAAATCCATTTACATCAACAGTTACACCGGCTTTAAATTCTTCCACAATAAGAGTCTTTGATTTTTTTTGTAGTTCAAAATATGTTTGAATTACTTCAAAATCTTTCGTGTCCAAACCAATTTCTTCCGTTAAATTGAGGAGCTGATAACAGTTTTCCGGCAGAACGATTTTACCTTTGAATGTAATATGTTCTTCCCCCATCATATTCTCTACAGAAATATCAGTCAGTTTGAATTTCAGCCTAACTTTTTTATCTTTTGGAAACCATTGATTCGGACTCTTGAGTGCAATATCTGTAATCTTTTCTTCGGTGAAAACTTTGGGATCATCATAGTTCTTTCCACATCCCCCGATAAAGAGTGTTGCAGTAAGCAGAACGACCGCCATGAACATGTCAAGTTTCTTATAAGACATTATTTACTCCTTCGTAATATTGAATCTTTTTAGTTATTTCAAATGTCATAACATCTTGTATTTAGGTGAAAGATTATTTGAGTTTGTTGCGTATTTCTCGCAGAATATCAAGAATGGCAAAAAGCAACATCGCAAATTCAAAAACAATGTGTACCAGAAACGGCGCCAGAAAGATCATCAGAATTCCGAAAAAGATGTTTGCAGAGAAACTTGCAATGATTACAACGATTGTTGTCAACAAATAAAGGAATGCCAAAATTTT
>CAZMAZ010000176.1:0-3898 GCA_964564255.1 uncultured Clostridium sp.
AAAGCGGTAATGGATTTTATGCATTTTGAAAATTAGGGAACCTTTTGTCTACAACCTGTCTCCGAGGGGACTTCCCAAAAGGAAATTCCCTCGAATTCTCAGGCATTACAGATGCTCTTTTTAGAGGTGCTCTTTTCAGAAGTACCCTTTATTGCATCCCGCCTCTTTGAAAGACATTTTTACTGTGCTTTTTTGCTGTCCGCTTCTTTTACGATATATTTCAGCGCGCTCTTGTTGACAAATCCGTCCTTGTCCCAGGTAATGCTCGTACCGGTTACGCCGGAGAAGGTAAAGTCGCCGGCAAAAATTTCCTTGAGAACATCACAGTACTCGGATGCAGAAGAGGTGACGGTCAGTTTGTCACCGGCTTTTTTGATTGCTTCATAAAGAGCATACACGCAGTCATAAGCGGAAGCGCCGAATTGATTGAGGGTATCGGTGCCGTACTTATCGGTATACTTTTGAATATAGGTTGCCGAAGCACCCTCGGTAGAATGCGAATTAAAGTGGGACAGGAAGGAAACCTCCTGCGGAATGGTCGAAATATCAAAACCGTCCACGCTGGTATCAATGCCGTCCAGACCGTCGCATCCGTAATAAACGGCATCCGGCGAAATGGTATCCTTTGCCTCGGTCATAAACTGTGCGGCAGGTGCGGAATAAATCGGCATAAAGATAAATTTGCAATCCTTGAGCATGTTAATCTGTGCGGAGAAGGAAGCAACCGTGTCTCCCGTAAAGCTGGCTTCGACCACATTGACCGAAGAATCCAAATTTTCCTTAAAGGTTGCACGGATACCGGTGGAATAAGAATCATCCGAACGATAAAGCAAGCCGATGGTCTGTCCCGCATAATTTTCATTGATATAGGCTGCCGCGGTGCCGCCCTGTCTTGCGTCGGCAAAGCACATCTGATATGCATTATCATATTCGACCACGCTGTCGGCAGATGCGGAAGGGGTCAAAAAGAATACATTATCCTCCATGGACAACGTCTTGAATTCCAGGCAGGGATTGGTGGTAACGCAACCGAGCGAAACCTGCATGCCCGCTTCGTACATGGTGGTATAGTTTGTGCTGACATTTTCGGGCTTGTGTTGGTCATCCATCATGACAAATTTGAAGGTAACGCCGTTGATACCGCCTGCAGCGTTGATTTCATCAAATGCCATTTGAGCAGAATTTTTAACCGCAATTCCGTAAGATGCGGCAGATCCGGACAAGGGCCCGGATGCGCCGACGTAAATCTGCGTATTTTCGGCTGCATAGTTTTTACCTCCGGTTTTGCAACCCGCAAAGCATGCGAAAACCATCATCACGGCAAGCATCGCCGCAAACATTTTTGTCATGTGTTTCATTTTTTGTTACCTCTCTCATCGTTTGATTTTTGGGTGCCTCTAATTATTCAGCGCGCGCCGGGCGGCAGAGAGATTTTTTGTCAGTTTAAGCAAAAGGACGACTCGCTGTAGCTTTGCTACAGCATGTAGCAGCGCTACTGCCGAGGAGTTTTGCGACAAATGACGGAAAAGATCTCGCCGAATCTGCGTGCGATGAATTTTTAGAGGTGCCCTTTTTTTATCGACAGCACCAGTCGGTCGACTCGTGCGGTTAATAACATGTTAAAACTTTTTCGAATATTCTGCGTTTTGAAACCGATTCAAACGCAATTCGAACAAAAAAATCGGCTTTCCTTTTCGGATAAAGCCGATCAAAACATTTGTTGCCGCTATGCGGCACAACCCATGCGGGATTCAGCAATACCCGTATCCGATTTATCAATCCCTACCCCAATCAGTCGTACGACCAAAATCTGCAAAAGGTGCAAAAAGGCAATAATGTCCAATACAAGCAAATATACAAAGAAAGACACCGCAAACGCAGTGTCCCGATCGGCATAAATATTCATAGCGGTGGTATGCATAGCGGGCATACCTGTCTGAGAACGACGCGCGGAAAAAGCCGCATTCGCACACGGTGTTGCCATCATTTGTTCTGCGCAATCGGCATAGGTCGCCCGTCTCTCATTTGCGGCAACCGATTTGAAACATCCGTTTTTCATTTCTGCGACTCCTTTCCGTTTGTTTTGGGGCAATACCCGCCCGTTTCTATTATTTTATCACAGGCGGGCGTATCTGTCAATTCATATTCTTGATAAAATTGCATATTTTGTTTTTCAGTTTTTGGCATTTGTGCACAAAATCATGTCAAAAGCCGTGTGAATATTCACTTTCCCATTGCATATTCATGCATGCGTGGCTTCCAAAGCACTGTTTGCCGTTTCTTGTCGAATCAGATGCCGTTTTGCATAAAAGAACATGATATAATGCACGGCGGCGGTCAAAATCCAGGAAATCGGGTAGGAAAGATACAGCACACGAATGTCATTCGGAAAAATTTCACAAACGGTATAGACCCATACAATTCGGAAGGCGCAGGAGCCGATCAGTGAAACCACCATGGGCGTCAAAGACTTACCGAGCCCGCGCATCAAGCCGCATCCGACATCCATCAGCCCGCACAAAAAATAAGTGGCACAAACAATATGCAGTCGACGAATTCCCGCCTCAATAACCTGCGGCGAATGGTCCTTGGAGAACAAACCGATCAGCGGCTCTCCGAACAGAACCACAAGTGAGCTGAGTGTAATACCGACCACGGTCACGGTCAGCGCACACGTAAGGGCGATTTTCCCGATTCTTTCATATTTTTTGGCGCCGACATTTTGCCCGACAAAGGTAACAGCCGCCTGATAAAGCGAGTTCATGGAAATATAAACAAAGCCTTCCACGCTGCTTGCCGCGGCATTTCCCGCCATCACCGTATTGCCGTACCCGTTGACGCTGGATTGAATCATTACGTTGGACAGCGAGAACAGGCACCCCTGCAAGCCGGCAGGAAGTCCGACCCGCATCACGCGCAAAAGCTGGCGTCCTACAATGCGAAACCGCGAAAACCGCAAGCGCAGGCAACCGGTCAAGCGGGACATATGAATGGCTACGGCAATTGCCGCCGCATATTGCGATGCCGCGGTGGCGATACCGACACTCAAAGCGCCGTTTCCTTCCCCGAGCGACAAAACCAAAATGATATTGAGCACAACATTGACACTGCCCGAAATCACCAAAAAGAACAACGGATGCTTTGTGTCTCCTGCCGAGCGCAACATGGAGGCGGCATAATTGTAGAACATGCAAGCGGGCATTCCGACAAAGTAGGCGCGCATATACTGCACGGCTTCCCGTAAAACGCCGTCCTCTTGCGGCGTATCCATCAGAATTAAGAGAGGCTCCGCCAAAAGAATCCCGATAATACCGACAAAAATACCGCAAATAATTGAGGTCAGCATGGAAGTATGCAGTACCTCTTCGACGCTGTCGTGCTTTCCGGCACCGAGGTCGTTTGCAACCGCCACGCCGGCGCCGATGGAAAGACCCATAAACAAATTGACAATCAGATTAACCAGAGCACCGCATCCGCCGACTGCCGCCAGTGCCGTATCTCCCGCAAATCTTCCCGCAATAATGGTATCCGAAACATTGAAAAGCAGCTGCAAAATACCGGTTGCCATGAGCGGCAATGAAAAAAACAATATTTTCTTTAAAAGCGGACCTGCTGTCAGGTCAACCGTTCCCGCATTGTTTGCGCGTCCGCGCGATTGGGTTGTCTGTGCCGTCTGATTTGTTCGACTCATTTCCTGTGCCTCTTTTCCGTTCTGCTGTTATCGTTTTTACCGTATTCCATGCTTTTTGAATGTGCAAGCCGCAAAAAGCATTCATCCCCGAGAAAAGGAAAAAGCCGCGATTCCGCGACTTTCGTTTTGGAGCGGATTACGGGGCTCGAACCCGCCACCTCCACCTTGGCAAGGTGGCGCTCTACCAAATGAGCTAAATCCGCATAT
>CAZMAZ010000177.1:0-3867 GCA_964564255.1 uncultured Clostridium sp.
TTTGCTTTCGCTTTCTGCGAAGGCTTCCTTTCTGTCCGTTTGCGGACGTTTGTCGAAAAATTGCCGCAGAGCACGGGTGTTTTTCGGGGGGCAATATTTCGCTTGCATCATTGATAGATGGTTCCGATGCCTTTTTGCAATAGCAAGTCGGTTAAACGATTGGAGATGTCTTATTGTAACATATTTTGCTTGATATTGCAATAGGGTTTTTAATAAAAGTCACAATTCTTTTTTGCTTCTCTGCGTTTTTGGGTTGTCTTGAAAAAGAAAAAGGAAAGAAAAATTCCCCGATGCAAAAAAGCATCGGGGCAAAAGTAGGTTAAAGCGTATCTTTGTTTATTTGAGTTTTCTTAAAAGTTTATTGAGGTTATTATCAAATCTTTTGGATTGTTTTGCCCAAGAACTTTCAAAATTGGTGCTGGAATTCAAAATGCAATCGCCGACAATATTGGCCATGCCGAAGGTGGAATCGTAGTACTGTGCCATATCGTAGACACGGTGAGCGAATACGATATCCAGCATTCTTGCGCTGTCTTCATCACGAGTGCCCTTGGAGACTAAGTTAGTATCATAGAAGGCGGGTTTGACATGCTTCAGAGAAAGCAGAGCCATCGCTTCAATCACCGTACCGATGTCATTGAGTTGATCTTCGTCTCCGATTTTCGGAATAACCATGGTAGAGGAAATTGCATGCGTCCAGGTCAAATAATTTTCCTGCTGGGAGTTCCACTTGGGAAGCGGCAACACACCGAAGGGATCGGTCATGGTTTTGCGCAAGCCGAGAATGTAACTGGAAACTTCCATATAGAACAGAGACTGGTTGGCAGAGAACATATCCTGACCTTCTGCCTCTTCGCCCTGCTTGGATGCCCAGGTTTTTCTGCTGGTGCCCATAAAGGTTGCGGTCTTATCCAGTAACTCACTGATTTTTTGCTTTTCGGTGGTGCCGATGGCGAGCATAGGATCACCGTCTTCGATTTTAATGTACTGCAGTCCGCTTGCATAGAAAAGAATGCTTCCGATGGCGGAAGTGGTGATCAAACCGTAATCGTCGCCGGCGTCGGCTTTGCCGTCACCGTTGACATCGTTTGCAACATCTTCCATCAATGAAATCATTTTGTCCAGCGTCCACTCATTGTTGTCCACCATATCATACAGATTGGGGATATTTTTGGTTTCCGCCACCTTCTTGGAGTACAAGGTCAAATAGGTGCAGCTGTGTGCCATGTAGTTTACTTCACTGTTCATGAAGTAAACGCCGCCCTTGAGGGTCAGTTCGCGTGTGCCCTGGTCCCACCATTTTCCGTCGAGGTTCAAAGTGTCCACTTCGTTAAAGTCGTACAGCTTTGCGTCAGCGGCAATGGAGCCGGCTTCGACCATGTTCGGAAATGCGATGCAGAGATCCGACTGTCCGGCTTGGATTTGATTTTTGATAGCGGAAGTTACGTTATCCTGCGGGTCGACCTTGTATACCAAGGAACACAGGTCTTCAAGTTCGGTATTACGCAGATATACCGCTTGTTCCAACGGCTCATTGCTCTGCTTTTCCTGCCAGAGTTCTTCCACGGAAGCGCCGACATTTTTGCGCGTTACAATCATAAATGTGTTGTTTCCGTTTGAATTTTTGAATTGAATGTCGATTTTTGCCAGTGCGTCTTCAACTTCGTCGCTGGATCCCGTATCCTCCGAATCGCCGGCGGTTGTGTCAGCATTCGAATCCTTAGGGTCGTCTGTGTTGTTGGCGCAGGCAACCAGAGAAGGGAAGAGCATCAAAAGACAAAGCAAAAGACAAAGTGCTTTTTTCATGTTTTTTCTCCTTTGATTTTTTTCGCATTTTGCGATTGATAGTTCTATTATATCACAAAGAAGAAAGAATTGCAAGTACTAAGTTTAAAAATTTAAAGCGAGAAAATGAGAGCAAAACAGCAAACCGCCACTTGCAAAACGCATGCATTTGTGCTACAATGTAATAAAGTTCTCGGAGAGATTTCAAAAGGGCACATTATTAGAGGTGCCCTAAAGAAAAGGAAGTAAGATTGTATGAAAATATGTGTGTTGGATGCGAACGCATTGGGATGTGATTTGGATTTGACCCCGCTTTCTGCGTTCGGAGACGTGAAAATTTGGAACGCAACCGCCGCGTGTGAGGTAGTGGCGCATATTGCCGATGCGGAGGTGGTGGTAGTCAATAAAGTACGGTTGCAGAGAATGCACCTTGCAAAACTACCGTCACTGCGCCTGATCTGTATTGCGGCGACCGGTTATGACAATATCGATTTGGATGCCTGTCGTGCATACGGTATCGCGGTTTGCAATGTTGCGGGATATTCTACACGGAGCGTGACGCAGATTACGGTTGCCATGGCATTGCAGCTTGCTTGCCGTCTGCCCGAATATACGACATTTGTGCGAGACGGTTCCTATACGCGCAGCGGTGCGGCGAATCGGCTGGAGCCGCCGTATCATGAAATCGCGGGACGCACATGGGGCATTGTCGGATATGGCAATATCGGCAAACAGGTAGCCGAGGTTGCCCGAGCACTCGGCTGTCGTGTCCTTTTTTGCAGACAAAAAGAAAGTCGGGATCCTGCATGTGTTTCTTTGGGACAGATATGCCGCGAAGCGGATATTTTATCCTTGCATGTGCCGTTGACCGAAAAGACGCGAGGCATGATTGGAAAAGAGCAGCTGGCTTTGATGAAACACGATGCCATTTTAATCAATGTCTCTCGTGGCGCGGTTTGCGATGAGCAGGCACTGGCAGACGCGATACTGCAGAAACGCATCGGCGGCATCGGTGTTGATGTATACACGACAGAACCGTTTTCTGCCGATCATCCTTATGCCGCCATTGCCTCTTTGCCCTGCGTTTGCTTGACGCCGCACATGGCATGGGGAGCATACGAGGCACGCGTCCGTTGCCTGCAGGAAATCATGGCGAATATGCAGGCGTTTCAAAACGGCGAGCGGCGCAATCGCGTTGATTGATTCTTACATATTATATATATGTATTTTCACGGATTATTCGTTGGTATTGTTTTGACGCAGACCGTAGCTTCCGGCATAAGCGGAAGCGTAGGAATTTGCAGGGCAGTGAATTACCATAGAGGTAGGACAGCCGTCGAATGCCGCATACCCGATTGATCTGACATTGGCGGGCAAACTGATTTCTTTGAGTGTGCTGCATCCGTAAAAAGCAAACCAGCCGACCGTGTGAACCGAGGAGGGCAGTACAACCGTTTGACAGGCGCTTTCGCGGAAAGCGCCTTCACCGATTTCACCGACAGGGTATCCGTCAATTTTAGAAGGCACTTGCACACTTTGATCGCTCCCAATGTATTTGTCAATTACAATTTCGTTGCCGCTCAAATGGTATTCAAAATGATTTTTATCGAATTGTGCGGTCGGTTCGGGGGTATCGGGGCGATTTGCCTTGGGAAGATCGTTTCCCGATACCGCTATGGAGCTGTTGTTGCTCTCGGCTTTCCGAAGTTCTTCTTCCAAATTTTGAATCTGCTCTTTGTAATCCGCCGTGAGAATATATTGTTCCTCTTTAAGACGGAGCAGTTCTTCTTGCAATTGCTTCATTTGTTCCTCATAATACGCGATTTGAATTTGATATGCATCGGCGCGAATGCTGTCGGATGCACTCCCCGTGCCGACCCCGTCATTCGATGATGCGCTGTACTCGACATCTGCTCCGCAAGAGGTAAGAAGCGGAAGTATCATAATACATGTGATGAGAAGAAGGACAAGAAGAAAAGCAATGCGAGGAGAACGGCGGGCTTGACAAAGCTGTGTGTTTGTTTTGTTTTTCATGTTTTTTACCTGCACTTTCGTAAAAATTCCGAAAAATCTTTTATATCG
>CAZMAZ010000178.1:0-1340 GCA_964564255.1 uncultured Clostridium sp.
ACGCCCCGTCTCTCTCAATAAAAGGTTGCCACTTCCCGCTCGGGTGCTTTTGCCGTTTCGGCTTCCAAAATGTAGAGAACCGGTCCTTTACCGCCGTACATTTTGTGCTTTTCAATCTTAATCTTGGCGCGCACATGCAACCATTCGCGCGTCTTGTATTCAACCGGATGGTCAAATACCCCAATCAGCGCCGTATACGCAATGTCCGCCTCGCAACAGGTCATCACATGCCGTCCGATGGCAATTTCGTTCTTCTTCAGCTGCGCATTCCGCGCAACCAGACCGGTAAATTCCACCACCTTGCCCGCATAGGTGGGCAATTCCTCCGACATGTCCCGATACCATACGGCGTAGTCCCCGTCGGCAATCTCGACCACATCCGCTTCCAAATCGTACGGAAGCGGGTCGGGAATCTCGTCGTATTCCACATGCCCGTCCGGGTAATCGTAGCAAATCTGCGCACGGCGGGAAACGCCGCGCACCACGCGGTGAATTTCTTCCTTATCAATCTTTGGCGGCGTGCGGTTCAGCACCACCATCTCGCATCCTGTCAGCTTGTCTACCATCAGCTGGCGCATGTTGGCATTATAGCTGAGAAAGGTCGCGGCATCGGCAAACATCATCTCCTGGAAAACAAACCAGCCCTGCGGCAGGGATGCATACAGCTGATTTAACTGCCACATACCGTTGTATTCGATAATCACGCGGTCGGTCTTGTGTGCAAGGAAAAGTCGGGTCAGATTTTCGGGGTTAATATCTTCCTGCCGCTCGATCAGCTCAATGCGGCAGTTCTCGCCCGCAAACAGCGTCGGGTCCAGCTCCTCTTCCCCTTCCTCGCAAAGCAAAATCAAGGTCTTTTCGCCCGTGTTAAAGCTCGGGTCGGACAGAGACTCCTGAATAATATGGGTTTTTCCCCCCTCCAAAAAGCCGGTAAACAAATATACGGGGGTTTGATTTGCATTGGTCGCCATACACGCGCCTCCTTAGCAGAGCTCGACACCGAACAGCGCGCTCAAAGCCTGCTTTTGCATGCCCGACCCAATCACGCACAGTCTGCCGATCGGTGCGGCACCGCCCGTGCGCAGATCCGGCTCGCCCGGCACATAGTCAAAGTGAATCCAGCTGCCGTCGGTTGCGGGGACGATTCCCTTTGCGCGCAGAATCATGCCGTATTTGCCCTCGTCGCACAGCGCCTCCAGCGCGTTTTGCAATGCCTCGCGGTCAAACCGCTTTGCGGTCTCCGCGCCGTAGCTGGCAAATACCTCGTCGGCGTCGTGGTGATGGTGATGATGGTGATGGTCGTGTCCGCAGCAGCATTCTTCCCCATCCTCGTCATGGTC
>CAZMAZ010000178.1:1440-3859 GCA_964564255.1 uncultured Clostridium sp.
TGGTGCTCCTCTTCCTTTGCCAGCCGTTCCAATTCGGCGGCAAGGGTATCCTTGCGCTCCATGGCGGAGAGCAATTGCTCCGCGGTCAGTGCGGCAACCGGGGTAGAGATAATCACGGCGTCGGCATTATGCGCCCGCAGAAGCGCCACACATTCGGTCAGCTTCTTTTCGGACAGGCTTTCGGTATGGCTCATCACGATACAGCCGGCGTTTTCCACCTGGTCGTTGAAGAACTCCCCGAAGTTTTTCATATACATTTTGCATTTTGCGGCGTCCACCACCGTGGTAAACATATTCAAAACCACCTGCTCGCTCTGCACCGCCTGCACGGCGCGAATCACGTCGGAGAGCTTGCCGACACCCGACGGCTCAATCAGGATGCGATCCGGCGCATACTCGCCGATTACCATCTGCAATGCCTGCTCGAAATTGCCCTTGAGACTGCAGCAGATACAGCCCGAATTCATTTCGTTGATTTGGATTCCCGCCTCGGCAAGGAAGCCGCCGTCAATTCCAATCTCGCCGAACTCGTTTTCAATCAGAACCAGTTTTTCCCCCGCATACACATCGGTAATCATCTTTTTGATAAGCGTGGTCTTGCCTGCGCCCAAAAAGCCGGAGAAAATATCGATTTTTGTTATTTTTTTGGTTTCCATATTGATTTATCCTTCCTTTTCGCCGTGTACCGTATCGGTTGCACGGTAAACAAAATACAATCTGCCCAGCGGCGCCGCATCGCCGGTCTCGTAGAAATCCTCGACCGACTGAATCGGTGCGGTTGCGTCCGCCCATTTAAACCACAGGGTAAAGTCGCCGTCAAGTCCGAGCGATTTGCGCGCCACGCGCACCTCCATGCGGTTCCCGTCTACGGTGTAGGTAGCATCGGCTATATCGACAAGGCTGTCCAAGCTCTCACCGACGCGTGCAAGTGTGGTTTTGTCCGCTCTGTTCGGGTGCGCGTTCAGCACATAGTGCTCTCCCGTGCCGTCCTCTGTGACAAGATACAGCCGCATCCAGCTGCCGCTGCCGTCAAACGGCGTAATCGGCGCCTTGCCTATCATGGTAAAGCAAATCTCTTCCTTGGTGTGCGAGACGCGAATCTCGGTCAGCACGTTTCGCTGTGTACGGTTTTCGTAATAGGTGCCGTATCCTTCGCAGGCGCGCGGGAAATCGCCGTCCGCAAAGCAAGGATAAGAAGCCTCCTCGCCCGTGTGAAAAAGCCGTCCCGCCTCGGCGCCCTTATAGCGGCGCACAAAGCCGACCGTTTGCATAAAATAGTTGTCGAAATACCCGCCGCGCATCATTTCCAAATCGCGGCTGTATTCGTAATTGGCGCAGTCCACAAACATAACCGGACGTTCGGGAATGCCCTTCCAGTATCCCGCAATCCATTCGTTCCAGCCGGTCACCAGCACGACCGGCGGGTCCGCCTCAATCGCGCGTTCAAACTGCTCGCGGTAATTGTCTCCGTAAAGGTAAGCATCCGGGCGCGGGTCGTTCCGACCGTCGTGGTAGGCTCTGCCGCAGTTGCCCTGCTCGCCGTAAAGAACCGAATCGCCGAATCGCAGCTGCGGGTGCTGTGCGACCGAAACATTGATGACCTCGGGCTTGTTTTGCAGATTGGCAAAAACGCGTTGCGGGCGCACAAAATCCATCCACGGCCAGCCGCCCAGCTTGTCCGCCTCGTTGGGCCACTGGGAGAGCTTGATATTGAAAAAGTCGCGCGTCTCGGGCGAGCATTCCTCGGGCACCGCAATGATAATCGGCTTGCCCTCGTAATAGAACCAGGTGTCGGGGCAATACGCGGGCTTGTAAATAGCCTCGTAAATCTTTTGCACGGTTTTGCCCGATGCTGTGTTTGTGTAAAACATCACGCGCGGAATCTTCCAGCCCGCATCATGGTATTCCTGCAATACCCGCATCACCTTTTTGCAGTTCTCTTCGTATACGACAGCGTTTGTGGTGTCGAAAAACAAAAAATCAATGTCGGCTTCTATCATTAGCTTCATGTGATGACGAATCACCCATTCGTCCTCCGAATAATAGTAGCCGTAGAAGGGCTCTCCCCAGTGATGGTAGCAACCGACACCGCCCCAAAGCGGACTGTCGGGATGATACCCCGCCTGCGGGTCCTCTTTGGTAATCTTGGAAACATCGTACGGCTTGTGCCGCCCGTGCTCCCCCAACCATAGGAAGTAAAACATGCCGACCAATCGGTCCTTGCGCGGCGCGGGAACCGTTGCCCCGTCCGGGGTCCTCCTGCCCAGCGCATCTATAGCCGCAAGCGGCTCTGCATAATATTTTAACTCTTTTTTCGAATTTTCCATATTGATTTCTCCTTTTTCGGAAATACTCTTTTCGATTGCTCTTTAACGCCTTTTTTCGCGGGGCTCCTCGCCCCGCACCCTCGCCGCCTTTT
>CAZMAZ010000179.1:0-3757 GCA_964564255.1 uncultured Clostridium sp.
ATGACGGAAAAGATCTCGCCGAATCTGCGTGCGATGAATTTTTAGAGGTGCCCTTCAAAAAGAGATAAAAAGAAGCGGATTGTCGCAACAGCGACAATCCGCGGACATCCCCTTTCGGGCAAGCTGGTGGCCGGATTCGAACCGGCGACCTGCTGATTACGAATCAGCTGCTCTACCGACTGAGCCACACCAGCGTGACAACGTTATGTATTATACCACATTCTTTTTGCTTTTGCAAGAGGTTTTAGAAAAAAATTTTTGATTTCCCAAAAAATCTTTGTCAAAGCCATGGAAAAGGGCGAAAAAACCGGAGCTGTCATGGACTTGGACGGGAAAGCGATTTGGAAAACGGAAGGAGTCGTATGAATCAAAGAACAGATATTGAAATTGCGCAAGCATGTCATATGGAGCATATAGAGAAGATTGCGGAGCGCGCGCATATTCCGCAAGAGGCGATGGAGCCCTACGGCAGATATAAGGCAAAGGTGGATCCGTTGCAAATACCTGCCGCACGGCAAAACGGGAAACTGGTACTGGTTACCGCCATGACCCCCACACCGGCAGGAGAAGGGAAAACCACCACCACGGTCGGGCTTGCAGATGCCTTGCGCCGTATCGGAAAGGAATCGGTTGTGGCACTTCGCGAGCCCTCTCTCGGTCCGGTGTTCGGCATTAAGGGCGGCGCCGCAGGCGGCGGTATGGCGCAGGTTGTGCCGATGGAGGACATCAATCTGCATTTCACCGGTGATTTTCATGCCATCGGCGCCGCAAACAATCTGCTTGCCGCGATGCTTGACAACCATATTCAGCAGGGGAATGCCCTGCAAATTGACCCGCGACGCATTACATGGCGCCGCTGTGTGGACATGAACGACAGACAGTTGCGATTTGTGGTGGACGGACTTGGCGGTCGTGCCAACGGAACCCCGCGCGAGGATGGATTTGATATTACGGTGGCATCGGAGGTCATGGCGGTTTTGTGCCTGGCAACCTCTCTTGCCGACCTGAAAGAACGTCTTGCGCGTATGATTGTCGGATACACCTATGACGGCGCACCGGTAACAGCGGACGATTTACATGCCGCAGGGGCAATGTGTGTTTTGCTTCGCGATGCGATGAAGCCTAATTTGGTGCAGACACTGGAAGGCACGCCTGCGCTGGTGCACGGAGGACCGTTTGCCAATATTGCACACGGCTGCAATTCGGTAATTGCCACACGTCTTGCCTGCCGTCTCGGCGAATACGCCGTTACCGAAGCGGGATTCGGCGCCGATTTGGGCGCGGAAAAGTTTTTGGATATTAAGTGCCGTTGTGCCGATTTTCGCCCGGATGCCGTTGTCGTGGTTGCAACCGTGCGGGCATTGAAAATGCACGGTGGCGTCAAAAAAGAGGCACTTTCCGAGCCGAACACTGCCGCACTTGTGCGCGGACTGCCCAATCTTTTGCGGCATGTTTCCAATATTTCCGAGGTTTACCGCTTGCCTTGCGTTGTGGCAATCAATCGCTTTCCGACCGATACCGAGGAAGAACTGTCTGTGTTGCGTGAGCAGTGTGCGACACTTGGCGTGCGTGCCGTTTTGTCCGACGTTTGGGGGCAGGGCGGTGCCGGCGGCATTGAGCTGGCGCGCGAGGTGGTTCGTCTTTGCGAACAAGAGGATGCAAGCGGATTTTCTTTCGCCTACGCGGATACCGCATCCCTTGAGGAAAAGGTGGAAGCGATTGTGCGGCGCGTATACCGCGGTTCGTCGGTCAATTGGACTGCCGCGGCATATAAACAGCTTCGCGAAGCGGAGAAAAACGGGTACGGAAGCCTGCCCGTTTGCATTGCCAAAACGCAGTACAGCTTTTCGGATGATCCGACCGCGCTTGGCGCGCCGCAGGATTTTTGCGTTACTGTGCGCAATCTCAAGGTAGCGGCGGGGGCAGGATTTGTTGTGGTTTTGACAGGAGAGATTATGACCATGCCGGGACTTCCGAAATCCCCTGCCGCAGAGCGAATCGATATTGACCAAAACGGAAAAATCACGGGACTGTTTTGAGAAAACACGGCGCAAATCCGCTTTTGCCGATTTGCGCCGTGTTTTTACGGAAGTCTTATTTTGCGCAAGCCTGTTTGCCGCCCGGGGCATATCGAATGTCGGGAGTGCCCGAGAAGGTATTTCCGGCGAAAGGTCTTGAAAACGACACCTTTCGTCCTTTTTTGCATATACTGCTATTGACCGGTTGCGTGCAGGTAAAGCTGCAGGGACCGGAAACAAAGCAGCAAGGAGAGATGCAAAAATGTATTCACAGGGAATGCCGAACGGCAGACGGGGACGCCTTGACGAGCGTTATATCCGCCGCCTTTTGGAAAAGGAAGAAACGCCGCCTCCGGGCAGAAGTGCGGCATGCGGCGTTTCGCAAAGCACCGCAAGACAGGAGTCTGCGGGCGGTTGCGGCTGCGGATGCGGAACGGGACAAACGCCCGAAACCGATACCCAATACGGCTGCGGACAGGGCGGACGGTATGCAATCACCGATCGTCCGCTTGCCATGGCATATGTGCCGGTACAGGCATGGGAGGAACGGTACAGCGAACAGGAGGGATTGCAACGGGGAACATTGTTCAAGCAGTTGGATCTGCCGTTTGGCGGCGTGCAAATCGGTGATGCAGGGCAAAGAAGAGGAGGCAGATGCGTATGAAATGTCGTTGCGGAAATGACAGGACCGATTGCGCAAAGCTCATCATGCGGTTGCATGAACTGGATTTTGCCATCGGCGAGGTAACACTTTATCTGGATATGTATCCCGACTGCGCAAAAGCATTGGATTATTATCATCGTCTGATCGATGCAAGAAACGAAACGGTTGCGCTATACGAGGAAACATGCGGACCTCTCACACAAAACGGCAATCTGCATTCCACCGTCTGGCAATGGACCGACGGTCCGATGCCGTGGGAAAGTGATGCAAATTGAGGGGAGGGGTGAAGTATGTGGATTTATGAAAAGAAACTGGCATATCCTGTCAAAATAAAAAATCCAAACCCGGATACCGCTTCGATTGTGATTAGCCAGCTCGGCGGACCGGATGGGGAATTGGGGGCATCGCTACGGTATCTGAACCAGCGTTACAGCATCCCCTACCCCAAGGTTTCGGGTCTGTTGACCGACATCGGAACCGAGGAGCTCGGACATTTGGAAATGATTGGCGCGATTGTTTGCCAATTAACGCGCAATTTGACGCCGGAGCAGATCAAGGGCAGTATGTTTGAGCCCTACTTTATTGACCATACCACCGGTGTTTATCCGGTTGCGGCATCGGGTGCCACCTTTGACGTCAAGTATTTGCAGTCCAAGGGCGACCCGATTACCGACCTGCACGAGGATATGGCGGCAGAGCAAAAGGCACGCAGTACCTACGATAATTTACTGCGAATGATTGATGACCCCGATGTACTGGACCCGATTCGTTTTTTGCGTGAACGGGAAATTGTGCACTATCAGCGCTTTGGGGAAGCCTTGACACGCGTACAGGATGAACTGGACGGCAAGAATTTCTATTTGACCAATCCCGCTTTTGATCCGCGCAGTCGGCGAAGATAAACAAAAAGGCGGAGGAACTGTTTTGTATACGCGGGGGATTTTCCTTTACGGAAGATTCCCCGTATTTTTGCAGATTCTTTTCTTTATTCCGTGAAAAGTGTAGAAATTCTGTCCAAAGTATGGTATAATATACGCAGAAAGCCTTGCTGCGCAAGGCTCGGGGCTTCGCCCCT
>CAZMAZ010000180.1:0-3751 GCA_964564255.1 uncultured Clostridium sp.
TGAACATATTCTTGATGAAGTGAGCCTGCCATGCCACTTCCACGATGAAGCGGACAGCCATGCGGGTGTCGGCGTTGGCGCCGCAGAAAGCATCCACCACATACAGATTCTTGTTAGACAGCTCCTTGACAGCCAGATCCTTAACGGAAGCCCAAACGGACTCGCTCATGGGATGATTGTCATTTTTGAACTCATCGGAAGTCCACCACACAGTGTTCTTGGAGTTCTCGTCCATGACGATGTACTTGTCCTTGGGAGAGCGGCCGGTGTAAACGCCGGTCATCACATTGACAGCGCCCAGCTCGGTCAGCTGGCCCTTCTCGTAGCCCTCCAGGGTGGGGTCCATCTCAGCTTCGAACAGCTGCTCATAGGTAGGATTGTAGACGATCTCGGTGGTACCGTTGATGCCGTACTTTTCCAGGTTCAAAGTCTTCATACTTTACTTTCCTCCTAAATAATATGCGGGGATGCCGCGGATGTAAGTTCTTAGGGAAGCTCAGAGAAATTCCAACTTCCACCAAATACATTCTAGCACAAAAGAAAACCCTTGTCCAGCCAATTTCAATCTTTTTTCGGTAAAATTTTATCGTTTTCTTTTGTTTAAATTGCCACTTTTCACCCCGCCTCTCAAATGCACCGCTCTGCGATACGCAAAAATGCCCCCGCCTTGATGGCAGGGGCATTGGTTTTAGCGCACATACTCGATGACGATGCGGCGATTGGGCTCAGTACCAGTGGAGTGGGTGGTGATGTTATCCATCTCCTGCAGTGCTGCGTGGATCACATGGCGCTCATAGGCGTTCATAGGCTCCAGAGAGCAGCGGCGACGATTCTTCAGTACCTGCTGTGCCTTCTTCCGGGCGTAGCGGCGCAGGCTCTCCTCACGCTTCTCACGGTAGTCCTCTGCGTCCACGTTGATCCGCAGGTGGCCCTCACTGCCCCGGTTGATGGAGTAGTTGGCCAGGTGCTGCAACGCATCCAGCGTATCGCCCCGACGGCCGATCAGGTAACCCAGATCATCGCCGGTCAGCTCCACATTGTATGTATTGCCCTCGCCCTTGACGGCGTGGGGCACGGCATTGGAGTTCATGTGCTCCAGCAGGCCCTTGAGGAACTGCTCGATTTTCTCCTCGGTGGAGCCGGGCTGCGCAGGGACATAGACCTTGGGCTCCTTGGGGGCCTTGGGGGTCTCGGCTTTGGACTCTGCCTTGCGCTCGGGCTTGGGTTCTGCCTTGGGTGCCTTGGGCGCCTCGCTCTTCACGGGTGTGGCCTTGGGGGCCTCCACCTTAGGCTCTGTCTTGGGTGCTTCGGGCTTCTTTACCGGAGCGGCGGCCTTAGGCTTGGAGCGGGAAGCGCTGCCCAGGGCAGACTTGGGTGCAGTGGGCACCTCGTCCGGTGCCTCATAAGTCACCTGCACCTTGGCAGGCTGGGCACCGAAGCCCAGAAAACCGGACTTTGCCTGGGCCAGCACCTGAACGGAAACGCTGTCCCGATCCAGGCCCAGCTGATTCAGCGCTGCTTCAATGGCCAGGTCAATGGTCTTGCCGGTGGTCACAATGGTCTTTTCCACAGTTTATTCCTCCGTATTCTTGTAGCGGTCGGGATCGTAAGCCCGGCCCTTGCAGTAGGGACGGTCCGCAATACCGGAAAGGGTCTTTCTTTCCTCGGTTTCGTCCTCATTCTCCAGTTCGATGCCACGTTTTGCAGCGTATTCACGCTTTGCAGCCGCCTTCGCAGCTTCTTCTGCCAGCTGTTGCTTCTTCTGGAGTTTCTTCTTACTGGTGTTTTCGGTGATTCCCTCGGGGTTGGCAGCACGGCGCTCAGCGCGCTGGCGCTCCTTTTCAGCCTCGATGGCTTCCAGTTCCATAGCCCGCTGGAGTTTGATGGCATCCTCAGCATCATAGATCTTGCGGTAGTGCTTAGTCAGGAAATAGTCCTCAACCATACGGGTCAGGCCGCTGATGAAATAGTAAAGGCTCAGTGCCGCAGGCACGGTAAAACCGATCCACAAGCTCATCAGAGGGCTCATCCACATCATCATCTTGGTAGACTGGGCAGACTGGGAATTGGCTGCCGTTTCCTTATCCTGTACGCCCTTTTCGTCGGTAATGACCGAGTTATTGGTCTTTTGGCTCACCAGCATACTCAGCATGGAGCTGCTTGCGGACAGCACTGGCACCAGGAACCCGCCGATGTGGGGCCAATCCCAGCTCCAGGCAGAGCCGAAGATATTGAAGGTGGGCACGAGGCCCAGATCGATATTGAAGAAGGTGAATTGCAGACCTTCCAGGGTACGGGCAGAAATTTCGGGAACAGCCGCCTTCACCTCAGCTGCGTACTTACCGATGTTGCTGATGGCGATCATCTGGTCATAGTAGCTGTTCTGGGTGAACAGGCCGGGGTCTATGCCCTTGATCACATCGATGATGGCCTGGGCCGTCTCGGTGCTCTCATGGAGCATGAACACGATAGGCTGACGCACCACCTGATACAGGGGCAGCAGGATCAGCAGGGGCACGAAGCTCCACAGGCAGCCACCGCAGCCCATAGTCGCACCCTCTTCCTTTTGCAGCTGCTGAATGGCTTCATTCTGCTTCTGCTGGTCGTTGGCGTATTTTTTCTGGATGGCCTGGATCTTAGGCTGGATCCGGGACATCTTCATCATGCTCTTCTTGCTCTTGGCATTGATGGGAAGCAGCACCAGCTGGACGCAAATGGTGAACAGGATCAGCGCCCAACCGAAATTATTGGTCAGCTGATACAGCAGGTCCAGCAGGTAGCCGAAGGGGATGGTAATAATTTGAGACATCGTTGATTCTCCTTCATGGATCATGGCACGGGATCGTACCAATTTCCCTTGTAAAAGGGATTGCAGCGGGCCAGGCGCTTCACTGCCAGCCAGCCGCCCTTGACGGCCCCGTATTTTTGAATGGCTTCATAGGCATAAGCCGAGCAAGTAGGTCTGAACCGGCAGGATGGAGGGGTATGGGAGGAGATATGCTTCTGGTAGAAGCGGATCAATGCAAGCATCATTCGCTTCATTATTTCCGCTCCTTCAGGATACCGGCCTTGGCCGCCAGGGCAAGATAGCCTTTTGTCAGGGCATCAAAGGGTGCATCCACGGCCTTGCTCCGGGCCACCACCACGATGTCCCAGCCCGGCTGAAATGCTTCCTCGTGAAGCCGGTAGATTTCCCGCAGACGGCGGCGCACCCGATTGCGGACCACTGCGTGGCCCAGCTTTTTGCTGACGGTGATTCCCACCCGGTTGACACCCAGGCGGTTGCGCCGGGCATAGAGCACCATATAGATGTTCGCCTGCCCATTGGAATGATAAAGCCTGCGGAAAATGTGATTGAGTTTTAAAGCACTGGAATATTTCATATTCGGCCTCCCCATGGCCCTTGGAGTAAAAAGGGAGCGGGGCGAAAACATCCTTCGCCCCGCTTATAGCTCCCGTTTTCGCACTGAGCGATCATCCTGCAGTTGGTCGCCTCATCAGGCGGACAGAACCTTACGGCCCTTTGCACGGCGGCGAGCCAGAACCTTACGGCCGTTGGAAGTAGCCATTCTCTGACGGAAACCGTGGACCTTGGAACGATGACGACGGCTGGGCTGATAGGTACGCTTCATGTGGATACACCTCCTATAACTTCATTATGCTCGACAGTCTGTTGACCGCAGCAACACATAGTTTTCGACCATAATTGGTCATGCTAGGGTATTATAGCCTAAAAACGCAAGAAGGTCAA
>CAZMAZ010000181.1:0-3720 GCA_964564255.1 uncultured Clostridium sp.
ACCGAATCTGTACCGCCTCATTAAATCAGTGTTTCCTTAACCAATGTTCTTTGGTCATGACATTGGTATGACCGGTCCGTATCTCATTCATCAGCGGAACCGGAATTTCCTTGCAACTGTGATGATAAACAAACCCAAGCTTCTCTTGGACCCGCTTTGATTTATTGTTTCCCTCATAATAACCGCACCAGACGGTTGTCATTTTCAGCTCTTCAAACGCATGACAAAGAATCGCTTCTGCCGCCTCGGGCATATATCCTTTGCCCCAAAAGGGCTTGCCCAACCAGTAACCGAGCTCACATTCGTCATCGCGGTCGGTCATATCGGTGTGACCGTTTAGTCTGAGCTCGATGCAGCCTATGGCAATATCCTTTTCTTTTTCGCATATTGCATAGCATTCGGTTCCGCTTAGCACATTTTGAATAATCGCAAGACTTTCCTCGACAGACTTATGCGGTTGCCACCCCGCAATCGGTCCGACGGCGGGGTCTTTTGCATATTCATATAAGTTTACAGCATCTGTTTCCCGCCAATGGCGAAGAATGAGTCGTTCGGTTTTGATTGCAGAAATCCAATCGTCCAGAAATTTCATTTGCTCGGGCGTATGAAACCAGTGCTCGCCGTTTTCCATCACGGTCAAGTTTGCATTGTGACCACTTGCAAAGGCGGCGACGGTTTTTCTATCGGTCAAATGGTCTTGTCCGCCGTACAAAATTTCGGTAGGGACAGTCCAATGGGTGGGATGACTGCGAACATAGCAAAGATAGTCCCACGAGAGCCTTTCTCCGAATTCGGTTTCGATGCTTCCTTTTTCCCGCAAATCATCCTCGGATATATTTGCCCATGTCATCATATTTTGAATCAGTTTTTCCATATCCACAACAGGGAAGATAAAATATGCTTTTTCAATCTCTTCCTGCGGCAGAGCGCACATGGAAAAATATGCGCCGATGCTGTTGGCAATCAGTATAACGCGGTCGTAACCCGTCGAGAGTGCTTGAAACACGGGCGCAAATTCGGCTTTTGCGTCCCGGGGTGTTTGGGCCTTGTAGGCAAGCCCCTCCACATCGCAACGGGGGAATAGCGGTTTATAATGCTCGGCTTCCTCTGCCGAACCGCCCTTACCGTGGATATATAAAACAAGGGTGTTGCTGTTTAACATTTTGGTGTCTCCTTTTCATCGACGACGCGGTAAATCTTCTCAAAAGTCAACCCATACCGTTATGTCGCAATTTTTTATACAGCTCTAAAACCATTCCTGTTTTGCATGTTTTTTATCCCTTCTGCATACTTTTTATCATATTGAAGCGAGCAGATTGCGTACAGGCGGCAATGCGGAAAATTTGCATTGCCGCCTGCCTGTTGATTTTCGTTTAACAGAAAAGTTGACCGTCGAGCCGCAGTTTTTGTTTTGCAGGAAACATCTTATCAAACGCTTCTGCTTCGCTTTGACTTGCAAAATAGCATTCCGGAGGTGCATATTCTCCGATGATGCCGTCAAGATAACCTTTCTCCAGCTCTTTGCAGAGGAAGAAGGAAGCATCCTCGTCCTTTGGCAGACCCTGATAGCGAATGCCGAATTTGCTTGCATAATCAAAACCGCTTTTGCCATAGAAGTCGATGTTTCCCTCAAAACAAACCGCTTTGATGCCGTATTCCGCGGCTTTTGCTATCGTGTAGTCTAACAGAATCTTTCCGTAGCCCCGGCGCTTGTATTCCGGTGCGATGCAGATCGGCCCCATGGCGGCAACGGGAATATCCCTGTCGTCATCTGCCTTGATCATCGCTCTGACAAACACGTTCTGTCCGATGATTTTTCCGTCCTTCTCCAGAACAAAGTTCAGCTCCGGAATAAAACCGGGGTAGTTTCTCATCTGATTCAGAACATAATGTTCCAAACATCCCGGTCGGTATACATTCCAGAATGCTTCTCTGACCAGATTTTCAACCGCACGGCGTTCTTCTTTTCTTTCCAAACGAATGGAATAGTCATGTTTATTCATTGTTTTTCCTCCTGAAAATTGTTGACCGACAATGTGGGAGGGTTGCGCGGAAATTGTATTACGCAAGCCTCCCGCTTACGCTACAATCTCCGGTGTACGGATCGTCTTCTTCAAAAAACAATCTCCTTTAAATACTATAATATAATCGAGCCTTCGGCAGATTATCTACGTTTGTACAAAACAAGCTCCGGGTTTGCACCGTTTTCTCCGTAGGTGCAAATGAGAATAAAGTTTTCTCTTGCGATCACGCCATAGCAAGTCTTGCCGCTCTCGTCAAATAGATTTCTGACCTGTGCGCTAAGATACATCTCGTCATCCTTCAAAAACTTCACCTTGCCGCCGGGGACAGGATATTCCAGATTGACAAATTTGCCGACAAGCGGATACAACTCTGTGACAGGTTCCATTCCGTCAATGTGCAGTGCATTAATTTCGTTGATTAAACCTTTTTTGAATGCCCGATAATTTTCCATGCCGCCGAGCAATATGTATTTTGCAATATAACATTGCTTGACAAACGAACAGCCGTTTGTTTCCGCACAACCGGCACAGGCTTGTTTCAACGGACATTCGGCGCAGTTTGCGCCACAAATCGATTTTTTCATTTTGTTAGCTCCTTTATAATATTTCATTCAGCGTTTGCAAAATACAGCCCTTTTGAGCGTAATATTCCAACATCTCCGATAGCTTCTTTTGGTCGTAGCCGGTAATACAGTCCGACAGTACATGGACGGTATATCCTGCCTTTGCCATACTCTGTCGATAATTTCCTTATAATTTTTCGTGATGTCATTTTGCAGGTCAATCACAACCAGCGCCTTATTGTTCATTGCTTTTTTCCTCTTTCAGTAGTAGCATCATTGCCGAGAAATCTTGCGTCAGCATTCGAGAAATTTGTGCTTTTGAGAAATTGCACATTTCCGTGGCGCACAGGGTAGCGATACCGTAGGTGTGGATCCACGAATGCTCAAACAGCACCTTTGCAGATTCAACAGACAAGCCGTAATCTTTTTGAATCGTATATAAACATTCGTCGGCAACACTGCCCAGATGGGCATAAATATCGCGAAAGGATTTCACGTCGTTGTTTTGCGACATGAAAACAAGCTGATAAAGCCGGGGCTCTTCCTTGGCAAACAAAATCATCTGCATGCCCACTTGCTTGAAAATCGGCATATCTGCATCGGTCTTGTGCGCATAAGACTCAAAATGCTTCATGGCGGCAATTTTTACCGCCTCTTGTACCTCTTGCATGGAATTGAACACGGTAAAAATCGGTGTGGCAGAGGTATGCAGCGCACGACCCAATTCCTTGGCAGTCAATGCGTCGATGCCTTTTTGAGAAACAATACGCAGAGCGGCATTGATAATTTCTTCTTTTGTATATTTGGGTTTTGGTGGCATGAGCGTCCTCCTTTGTAAAATGTTCGTTCTGAAACGAGTGTTTTGCAACGATAGTTCTATTATACTCCGTTTTGAAATAAAGTCAACAGACTTCACAGAAAAGTTACATTCATTTTTTCTTTTTATATTGAATCGTGTATGATAAAAGCCCTTTGGGTTGAGGAATTTGCCTTGAAGCACTTTACGAAATAATGCGAAAGCCTCCGGCGATGCCCTGTTCGGGGGATTGCCGGAGGTTCCGTTTTTATTCAAACTTTCTATCATACAGCAGCGCTGCAATCAGCACTACGAAGCAGGAACCGGCATTATGTAC
>CAZMAZ010000182.1:0-3691 GCA_964564255.1 uncultured Clostridium sp.
AAATAATCCTAATCACTATTTTTTAACAGGGAAATCAACTCCGACAGAACCAAGAATATATAGACAATTTTTTGCAAGATTTGTAAAAAAGCACAAGCTTACACGTGTAAAATTCCACGAATTACGACATACATTTGCAATAAGAGCAATTGAAATATCTGATTTTGATATAAAGTCGCTATCTGAAATCTTAGGACATAAGAACGTATCCTTTACTTTAAATGTTTACGGCAGAGCAAACCTTCAACAAAAAATCAAATGCATGAATTTGCTAAACAGCTTACTGTAGTGTCAAATTTATTAAAATATTTGAATTATGTTTGTTATATAATCTTCAAGAAAGATTGGATAATTAGTAATGGCAAATTTAAAACAAAGCATTATAGAAAGACATCTTAAAACACATACTGAACAATCAGATGAAGATTGTTCAGCAGTCACTATACTTCAAACTTTTTTGAGATCAGATGGAAAAATAAATTCTAATTTTGCACATGGTGATAAATGGCCCAATATTGATGGTTCTTTTGAATTTGTTCCAGAGCCATTATTGTCACGATGTCCAAAACAAAATTTTAGTGTTCAGATAAAAGGAACAAACAATTATAGTGAAAAAGATGGTATAGTAAAGTATTGCCTAAAAAGTTTAGGTTTTCCTGCATATATTTATGCAAAGGTAACTTTTGATCCTGGAATTCTTTTTGTTGTACTAAACCCAAATAGACGAGGCAATGAAAGAGTTTTTTGGAAATATATGTCAACTGATTTCATTAATTCAATTAATTTCGAACAAGACAGCATTACAATTTATTTTACAAAGGAAGAAGAAATTAAAAATACGAATGGGAGTATAAATGAATTTTGTCAAGAACTACTTAATATAGTTGAACATCATAGTTTTATAAATCAATTAGATGACATATATTATTCAAAACAAGATATAGAGAATATTATCAAATCTTGCGATGAAGAAATTTGTGAAAATATTGATAGGTGGGATAAATATAATGATACTCGCGATCATATTTCCAAAAGGATGCTATGTAGATTGCAAGACATATGTAAATCTACTCTTTTGTTAAATTTATTAATAAAAAGAAATGAAAAAGTTAATATTAAGTTAGCTTGGGAATATTCTATTCTTAATTCCAAAACAAAATATTTAGGGGATTTTTACAGAGCACTTAAATACATAGGAAATAGAATTCCTAATGATGGACAATCTGAACGTCTCATGCTTAAGTATTATAATTTTTTGTGGCAAATAAGAAAATTTTTATATGAACAATATGGGATGAAAGTTCTTCATAATCTTGAAAAATTTCCACTTAATATTGATAGTCTAGATTTTCAATATTATGAATTAGTTGCAAAAAGTTTTGACTCCTCCATACCTAAAACTATGAAACTCAGTAATTCTAGATATTACATTAAAAAGAAAACAGTGTTTTTTATAGATGGTGAAAGATATTATGAAATCACATTGCAATTGGCAGATATATATGCAACCAAATATAACAGAATTACAGCATATGCAAAAGAAGATATTTCGACAAATTATTCTATACAAATAGGCTATATTGATAAATTTGTAAATATGTGGAATGTAAATTCCAAAATTAAAATTATTACAAATTGGGAGGTTTCAATAAATCCTAAAAGTTTAAATAAACTAGGCAAAATTTTGCAAGCTCCAATTAAATTATCTTCTAAACATGGCGAATATATTTCTTTAATGAATTTTCTTACGGAAACAGGATTAAATTTATTAGAGTTAATAGATTTACAACAAGATAATTATAATGAAATAATTAATAAAATATATAATGAAGTTAATACAGATTTATTTAAAAACATTTTGAATATTTTAAGAACTAATTTTTCATATAGCACAAATAAAATTGGACATAACACAATAAGGTATCTATTATTACACTTAAGAGAAGATCTTTTTGACAATATAATGCCAAATTCATACAATTCAAAAGTTTTGAAAGATGGTCCATGCATATCTACAAAATGTTTACCGTTTGAAAAAAATCCATATATATTTAATTTAGTTGGTACTAAAACTAGTGACAACGATATTGTAAAAATGATAGATGTAGCAACAGAAGATAAATTAAATATTGCAAGACCTTATATTACAATAAAAAATGAAATTAATAAAACTGGAGAAATATATTTTGCTAGAAATGCTATTGTAAATGATGATGAAATAAGCGCATATAATACAGCTCTAGATAAATGGGAAAAGGATGCTGGTTATATTATAAATACGGAAACCGATAACATCTGCATTGATGCTTATGAAAGAAGTACATTTTTTATATTAAAAAAATTAATAGCGCATTCTCAAGGTGGCATTAAAGGTCAAGAAGCCTTTAATAAAAAGTTTGTTAAAGATAATTTACCACAATTTACAGATTTACTGAAAGAAAAAGCAATAAGAGAAATTTTTGTAAACTCCCGTTTGCTATTAGTATATGGAGCAGCTGGAACTGGCAAAACTACGCTACTAAACTATATTTCAAATATGATGGTAGATCATAAAAAATTATTTCTTACAAAAACACATACTGCATTACAAAATTTAAAAAGACGCATTGAGAACCCAGGGCAAGATGCTGATTTTATAAGTTTTGACAGTTTTACGAAACGCATCCAATTGCAAGATTATGACATTATTTTTGTAGATGAATGTAGTACCATAGATAACAGAAAAATGGAACAATTTTCCCAAAAAATTAACGAAAATACTTTATTGGTATTAGCTGGTGATATTCATCAAATTGAATCAATTGACTTTGGGAATTGGTTCTTTTATGCAAAAGAAATTATAAATACGGTTGGTGCGAATGTTGAATTGCTAAGCACATGGAGAACTGATGATGAAAATCTTAAATGTTTGTGGAACGAAGTAAGATGTCACAATGAATTAATTACAGAAAAGCTTGTTATAGATGGCGATTATAGTGAAATAATTGGACAAAATATATTAAATAATTACGAGAAAGATGAAGTGATATTGTGTTTAAACTATGATGGTAAATTTGGTTTAAATAATATGAATAATTATTTCCAAAACGCAAATCAAAATGAGTCTATATATTGGCAAGAATGGAGTTATAAAATAGGCGATCCTATTCTATTTAATGATAGTAAACGTTATTCGATTTTATATAATAATCTGAAAGGGCGAATTGTTGATATAGATAAGTCAGAAGAAGAAATTACTTTTACTATAGATGTAGACATGATACTAACCGAAAAATTATGTTCAAAAGAAGATATAGAATTTGTTGAAACAATTGATGACAACACTACTCGTATACGGATTAAAGTATGTAAATATAATGGGAATAATACAGAAGAAGATTCTGAATACATGCATATGTGTTCGATAATTCCGTTTCAATTAGCATATGCCGTTTCTATACATAAAGCACAAGGTTTAGAATACGATTCTGTGAAAATTATTATACCTAATAGTAACTCAGAGAAAATAACACATGGGATTTTTTATACAGCTATAACAAGAGCAAAGAAAAAGCTTAAAATATATTGGAGTGCAGAAACAATGCAACAAATTATAAGTAGCTTTAACATAGATAATTCAACACATAGAAGCTTGGATATTATAAAACAAAAATTATCAATGCGTTAACTATCTCCATCTCATAGTTAATTA
>CAZMAZ010000183.1:0-3685 GCA_964564255.1 uncultured Clostridium sp.
TACCATGAAGCAAAAATGCTTGCTTGCAAGGGCATTTTTGCGAAGCCGTCAATAATGCGGGGCATGCGAAGCATGCCGGGGGGAGCGCAGCCAAGGGCTTGCGCGACTCAAAGGCTTGCTTGCAAGACTTTCTGCATATATTATACCATGGAAAAACGGAGGAGTCAATACAATATTCGTGGATTATTCGTGAAATATTTACGAATCTTTGCGAAATGTCTTGACAAGCCGCGCATATTGTGATAAAATGAATACAATGTTGAACAGTTCTTTTCATTCGGTAAGGGGTTGATCGCAGCAAAGCGAGACAGGGCGGTTTTAATCTGCTTTGTCGCGTGCGTGTGTAAAACCCTCTTCTTTATTTGTGTATATTTATTTGGCCAAGTGATGGAGGATACATATGAATATCATAGAAATTTTATTGATAGCGGTTGTGCTTTCGTTGGATGCCTTTTCGGTTGCCATTTGCAAAAGTCTGGCAATGGAGAAGGTAACAATCGGAAAAGCATGTATCATCGGTGCATGGTTTGGTGTCTTTCAGGCACTGATGCCGACGATCGGTTATTTTGTTGGGACTACATTTGCCTCTTATGTCGAAGCGATTTCCGGAATGATCGCTTTTGTTTTGCTGTCATTGATCGGCATCAATATGATTCGGGAATCCTTTTCCGGCGATGATTGCAAACGTGTAAATGGGGACCTTGGATTCGGCGTTATGTTAATGATGGCAATTGCAACCAGTATTGACGCGCTGGCGGTTGGGGTTGCGTTTGCGATGGACGGCGTCCAAATGTCGCAGATTTTTCTTTACGTGGCGATTATCGGCACGGTTACCTTCTTGATTTCAATATGCGGTGTGTGTATCGGATCTGCGTTCGGCGCAAAATATCGGAAGCGCGCCGAATTTTGCGGTGGCATTGTGCTGATCTTGCTTGGTGTAAAAAATTTAATAGAAAATTTAATTACGCTCCTGTCTTGATTGTATGCGGGAGACGGCTCGCGGTAAAAGCGAAGAAAGGAAACGGCGTATGGTTCGATTGGGAAATTTAGAATGCCGGCACGGATTACTGCTGGCGCCGATGGCAGGCGTGAGCGATCGTGCCTTTCGCGCAATTTGCAGAGAAATGGGAGCCGAATATACAGTTAGTGAGATGATTTCCGCCAAGGCACTGTGTTATGAGCAGTTATCACGCGGAAGCGCGCCGGCACGAACGGCGGCACTGGCAGATGTGTATAAAGATGAAAAGCCGATTGCCGTTCAACTGTTTGGCAGTGAACCCGAGGTGCTTGCACGCGCTGCGCACTTGATTGGAGAGGGAGAATACCGCGGAAGAGCAGGTGACGGTCTTGCGGATGCGATTGACCTCAATATGGGGTGTCCCGTTCATAAGGTGGTTTCAAACGGAGAAGGAAGCGCTTTGATGAAGGATCCGAAGACGGCAGTGGCGATTGTGAGAGCGGTATGTGCCGCAACCAAGCTGCCGGTCACGGTCAAAATCCGTGCAGGATGGGATCGCACACATATTAACGCGCCTGAATTTGCGCGGGCGTTGGAGGATGCCGGTGCCGCAATGATTTGCGTGCATGCGCGTACAAGAGAACAGATGTACGAGCCGGGGATTGATTTGTCAGTGATTGCACGGGTCAAACAAGCGGTTCGGATTCCGGTTATCGGCAACGGAGACATTCGCTCAGCATCGGATGCGGTGCGCATGCTGCAAGAGACCGAGTGCGACGGCGTTATGGTCGGGCGCGGGGCGATGGGAAATCCGTGGTTGTTTTCCGAAATTTGTGCCGCATTGGAAAATCGATCGTTTTGCGCGCCGAGTATTCAAGAAAAAATGTGCGTTGCGCGCAAGCAAATACAAAATATGGTGGCATGGAAAGGGGAACATGTCGGTGTTGCGGAAGGAAGAAAACACCTTGCATGGTATATCCGAGATTTGCCGGGAGCTGCTGCGTTGCGAAACCGTGTTATGAGAGCCGAAACGATGGATGCATTCAACCTGATTATAGACGAGGTGTCGGCATTGTTCGACGGATTTGAAGTGCATACGGAAAAAAGGAAAGAAGGTCTTTGACGGCACACAATTGTCGGAGATTTTCCGAAGATCGATAGAATTGATAGAATAGAAAAAGCCAAGCAAGAAAAGGATGGACATGACAATGATTTTTATTTGTTCAAGGGAAAGTACATTTGCAAACATGCTTCAGATTGAGTTGACCGCGGCAGGTTTTCAGGCGCGGAAGATGCATCCCAAAGATGTTTTTGACCAAACACCTACCGTAATGCTTTTGGATATAGACGGCTGTCGTTTATGTGAGATTCCGGAAGATGCACGGGCATGCGCGGTGATTGCATATACGCGACACGAACGCCGCGTCCCGAAAGGATGTCGTTTTGTTTTACAAAGACCGTTTCGATTGGAAACGCTGTTTTCCATGATCAAGGAAATCGAGGCGGACCTGGAAAATGCCGCCAAAGCACAAGAGCAACTGCGTATGCAAGAGAGCACGGAAGATTTATCAGGGCTAAAGCAAACGGTTGTTTTATGCGCGGACGGTCGATCCTGTATGGTTGGGACCTGTAAAATTGACCTGACAGAGCGAGAATTTTTGGTGCTTTCCCGCTTGCGCCGAGCCAACGGCTCTTATGTATCACGAGAGGAATTGCAGGCAATGCTCCCGAAAGAGACAAAGAATTTATTTGAGGTTTATATCAGCCGCTTGCGGAAAAAGCTGTGGACGCGGGCGGGAATACAACCGATTCATACCGTGCGTGGAGCCGGATACCGTTTGGATTGCGGTGAATCGGAAAAAGATATATATCGGCACGGGCGAACCAACGAAACGTTATTTGGTTTTGGCAATGACGACGCAGATGACGAGTGAAGCGCCTGCCGCATGCAGCAGATCACTTGCGACTGCCATGCCGGATCCGGTTGTGAATACGTCGTCCACTATTACGAGAACCTTACCGTGAACGTACTGCTCCGCATCGGAGCAAAGTGTAAGGGTACGACGCATATTTTCAATGCGTCCTTTGTGGTCCAACGTCTTTTCTTCCTTTCCGCCATGACGTAAAATCAATTGCGGTGTCGGTGGCGTACCGATCAAGACTGCCAGTCGTTTTGTGATTTCCGCGGCATGATCGCAACCGTCTTTTGCAATTGCGGTGCGTTTGCGCGGGATCCATGCCAAGCGAAGCAGGGACAGCGGAATACCGTTCGCATGCAAATAAGAGGACAGCCTTTCCTGTAATTCTTCTGCCGCAAAATCAAAGAAACGTTGTTGATTGGCATGTTTTATGCGGTAAATGAATTGATTGGGAACATAAGAGGGAATATTTGGTTTATAATGGACAAGTTTAAGTAACGCCACACCCGATTCGGATTTAAAATTGCGCGGCAGGTTGTCACAGTTCGATATAAACTGATCGCAGCAGGCACAGGGCTCTAATTTTGCATGTTTCCATTTTTGTGAGCATTCCGGACAAAATACAAGTGCGTCCCGCTCTTGACGGTTCAAATCCAGTAACTTTCCACATCCGGCGCATTTGGGCGGAAAGAGAAAGTACCGAACACGGTCTCTTTTTGATAACTTCATGGTTTGCTCCTTTCAATGTATGTATTAGTCGATTGTAAAACTGCGTTTTACAATCGATTATTTGCACGCGCTTATCGCC
>CAZMAZ010000184.1:0-3639 GCA_964564255.1 uncultured Clostridium sp.
ATTGATTGATGAGTGGATTACAATCATCAACGATAACGAAGAAATCTCCAATGAATTGCTAAACGGCTACGAAAACTATATAGCAAACTTAAATGCTCCTGTTCAGTTTAGTTATCAGTCCATCCTTCAGTATTGCACAAACTCCGGACAGCTGGAAAAAACCTACAAGGATGTTTCCAAGTTCGAAATGCTTTTGGAGTTTGTAAAGTCTCTTGATGTTGAGGCCGAACCTCAGGACGATGAAAATTATAAGAGCCGAATTGATGCAATCTTAATCAACCTGATCTCTAACTATGATGCAGAAGAGCTTGAACTGAAGAAACAGCAAGAATACTATCGTTGTATTGTAGAAAACAACGGTGTGGTAGAGCAAGCTGAAGCTCAGTATCAGGCAATGGAAGATTTGCAGAACACTTCGTTCAATATCGGTAAGCAAATGATTAAGTGGGCTGTTTGTGATGATAGCGATCAGACCGACGTGCAAGTAAGAAAATTCGGTTTCCAAAACACAAAGTCTTGGTTCAAGAGTGCAGTAGACAATTTTGATGGCAAGGTTCAAGAAGCATATCCCACCGAGTACAAACTGCATATTGACACTTGGGAAGGTGTTAGCAACGGAAACGATCAGGCCGAACAGATCAAAAGCTTAAAAAATCATTTTGACAACAATAAGTTCCAAAATATGTTTGTTAACACTCCAAACATTCTTGCAGCCATCTTGTTTGTTGTTTCTGCCGGACTTGCATTTGCGACTCTGTATGCGCTGATTGTAACTGCATTATCTGCAGGTTTCTTGGTTTTCAGAGTCCTGCAAGCAACCAAGGAATATCCGCTTCGCATTAAAGCGGCAACCGATAACCTCAATGCTGTAATGGGCGAAATTGCTGAGTTTAAACGCTATTATAATGAATCGCGCGCAAAAAAAGACGAGCTTTTCAGCATCGTTGAGTTTCTTTAATCTTTAATCTTTAATTTTTAATAATCGACTAAGGAGAATTACCATGAGCAACGAAATTAAAAACCAAAATCAGGATATCGAATTTGAGCAAATGATGGAACAGCGCATTCGCGAGAACTTCGCTACGCCTAATAATGGCGGGGTTGAAATTTCAGATGAACGTTTGAAGGAAATGAGCAAAAAACTTCCCGAGTGGAGTCTTGAACCTCCTTATAGTTTCTTGAAATGAACATCGCTGCAGAACACGCAGGATTAAAAGCTCCGACTACATATCAAGAATGGCTTGAATGTTTTGAAATTATGAAACACAACTCTGCCGGTAACAATGGAGTTTTTGAAGCGGTGGCCAAGGGCTGTTTTGTCGGATCGGAAGTGACAAACAGCGCTATGCAAAAACAGGTAGTGGAAACAGTTAACGCTATTTTAGATAAGAGCGCAAAGCGGTTTATCAAGGGCTTGAATGAGTGCATTTTGTTTAATGATTTGTCACAAATCGATACTTTGTTTCGGCATTTGAAACACGATGTCGAAAAGTCGTTATTCTTTGAGAGATTACTCTTTTTGCCTAAGTCTTTTCGTGAAGGACTGTCGAAATCGGTTAAGGCGCAAATGCAAAAGCTTTGGGACGACACAGTAAGTTTTTTGCGCAATCAATTGTTGGAATTCGCTAATTCAGAGCTTGAAGATATGTTGCTTTTAATAAAGCGTATTCATCTTTTTTAAGTTGTACGTTTTTGTGTGTATTTCTGATTACAAAAGGAGCGCGGGAATGATTTGCAAAAAATGCGGAAAAGAAATAAAAGACACCGCCAAGTTCTGCTATTATTGCGGTTCGGTGAACATATCTGCTGTGTACGCACAGGCACAAAATGTTTCCGTTTTTGTCAAACGGAATAGAAGTCTAAAATCCGAAATAATGCAAAGTGCAGGGCTGTTTGTAATACCTTTTCTTTATTTGGCTTGGCAAATTGTGGGGATTCTTACGAGCTACATTATGTCCGTATCGGATTACGAATTCATCAACACATACATTGACGTATATTTGTATTGCTTAGAGGCTTTTATTCTTTTCGGTTGTGCCTTGTTAGGCCTTGCACTCGGTGGAATGGCGATTGCAACACAACGCTGCTCCGAAAAATACAAATGGGTGTATATTATTCCGATATGTTTGCTCGAAATTTATTTTATTGCAATCAATCTGGACCGTATGGCCGATACTGTGAATAGCATTCTTGACATGTCGGAAATATTTGTCGCAATCGGCATAGCGGCAGCTATGAAGAACACTCCGCCGGGAAAAGAAAACAGCAAAAAGTCAATCGTCGTCATTGCTGCTGTCGTGACGGCCGGTTCAACTTTGGCATATAGAGTCGTTTATACCTTGCTCTTTCGGTTCGTTTTCTACGGGCGACCGTTTCTGGACGTTTGGGACATTTTGCCCGGCATCGCAAGCACTATCGGGGCGGTAATCGCACCTGCCATTTTGTCTAAAGTAATTCGGAAAACCGATGATAAGAAGTAAAGAGGAATATTATATGGAAATAGTGTGTTTGCTATTAACTGTTTTTGGGTTGATTATTTGTTTTGGCGGTATTTATATTAGAAAGTTCTGCTCGTTCATTATGGGTTTAGTGTGGGGAGCTTTTCTTTCGACTATTATTGTTGTTTTGGCCACAGAATCAATGCGGCATATCGACAACGAGAAGGCGTTTGCGGGAATTGCAATCGGGGCAATCCTAATCGCAATCTTTTCTGCAATATATGAAAAAGTGTGTGCTTTTCTAAATAGCTTTATACCGACATTCTTTATTGTTTGCGTATTGCTCCTGTTCAATAGCCTTTTAAATAAAGATCTTGAGGAATCGGCGGTAATTATCATCGCGCTGGTTGCCGCGTTTATTACGGGTTGCATTAGTTGCTTGATTCATAACATTGCATTTATGCTCGAAACAGCTTTTGCGGGAGCGTATATAGCGATATTGGGCGTACACGGTCTTGTCAAAGGAGCACGCGATTTCGGCGATGTGGTTTTTGGCGCAGTAATGGATGATGAGGCTACCGCTTACATATTGTTAGGCACGTTCGTTTTGGGAATAATAGGCTTCTGCGTTCAGCTAAACAGATTTTATAATATCAAAAAAGAAAAAAGCACGTCACCAAAGAACGGCACTTGCATTTTGGAAGGGCAACAATATAAATGCGGTGAGCAACAAGGTCACCCTAATACCGCATCCAAAGAGTGGAACTGCAAATGCGGAGCTATCAACACAGACGAAATGCTGTTTTGCCCCGAGTGCGGAGAAGGACGCTTGCGGCAGGAATGCCCTATCTGGATATGTCCGACTTGCGGAACGGAAAATGAATACGATATGCTATATTGTCCTGAATGTGGCGAAGCTTTCGAAGGTGAAAAAGCGGCGATTACAGATATGCAAAAATCGCAGACGAATTGTATATCAGAATAAATTATAGTTTCAATACAGCAAGCGCTGTAAATATTGATAGCGTTCGGTGATAAAAATGGGCAATTATGTTTCCACTAAATATGAAATTAAGAATTATATATGTGCGAGGACTCCGCTTATCATTGTTGATTCGTCGGAGCGTGAACGCGTTGAAAGAATGCTGAAAGAAATATCCAATGAATTAGATGTTGGCATTAATTACTATACCGACGAAAA
>CAZMAZ010000185.1:0-3636 GCA_964564255.1 uncultured Clostridium sp.
AAAGGAATACACCCATATGGAACTTAAAAATTTCAGTCTGATTTATCCGAGTGAGGTATCCCGCGCCCGCCATCTTTCCGGGCAGGACCTGCCGGATATTGATATGTACACCCTAAAGGAGCTGGGCATGACCGAGATATTCGATTTAAAAAGCTCTTCCCTTTCGGATTTCTTCACATCGGATCCCGATGTCATGCACTACCGCAACCAAACCTTCCGCGACATGCTGGCATGCCCGACACTGGGGGAGATGCTCTCCAAACTCATGCCGGTGCTCGGCGACATTATGGAACTGCGCAGATTGGAAGCCGACAGCGGCGAAACCGCCGACTATCTCTCCGCAATGACCGAAATCGAGCTGTATATCTCCTGCATCACCATTCTGCACGACGGACTGACCGCCGCGCGAGAGCAGATGACCGGCACTGCATTTTTGACGTTGACCGAACGGATTTGCGAGCTGGTCGAATCCGACTACTATAAGGAACTCAATCAGCGGTTGCGCGAGCTGACCGGACGGGTTCGGGAAATCAAATCGGTCACCATCGGGGTCAATTTAGACGCACAGCTGCGCCCTGCCACGGCAGGTGTTCTGTCTGTCAATGCCGAGCCCTTCAAATCGGGCGATGTCATTGACAAGATTCTTCGCCTGCACTTCAAGGACGACGAATACACCTGCATTGCCAATCTGGTGCCTTTCGGCAAAAAGCAGACCGAGAATCAGAAAACGGCACTGACACTGGCATTCCATTCCGCCATCAACGACGTCTACAAATCCTCGCTTCGTTCCTGGAAGCGTATCGTGCAAAGTTATGTTTTGGACAATACCGAATTTCTGCTTACCATGATGCCGGAATTTGAATTTTTGATAAAGGGCACCGAAATGATGCAAAAGCTCCTGGCACGCGGCTGCAAGCTCACCGAGCCGACCGTCCTGCCCGCCTCGGAACGCGGCTTTATCGCACACGGGCTGTACAATCCCGCCGTCGCGCTCAAGCTGCAGGAGGGAGAGCAAATCGTTTCCAACGATATTGCCTTTGACACCACCCCCGAAAACGCCATGATTTATGTCCTGACCGGACCCAACCGCGGCGGAAAGTCGGTCATCACCTGCGCCATCGGGCTTTGTCAGGTCATGATGCAGTTGGGCATGCCGGTACCCGCTTCTGACGCCAAAATCAGTCCGGCGGATGCGATTTTCACGCATTTCCCGACCGGCGCCGACGACACCATTGACAAGGGGCGTTTGGGAGAAGAATGCGCGCGACTGGGCGAAATCTTCGACTGCGTTACCGCGCAGAGTTTGGTGCTTTTGGACGAGTCTCTTTCTTCCACCGGCTCCTACGAGGCGTCCTATATTGCGGCGGAGGTGCTGGCGGGCTTGGCGCTTTCCGGCTGTCGCTGCCTGTTTTCGACCCACCTGCACGAGCTTGCCGCCGAGGTTGACCGTCTCAATACCCAATCCGCCGCCGAGGGGGGCAGTCGCATTGACACCTTGGTTGCGGGCATTGAAGAGGAAGGCAAGCGTTCCTTCCGCATTGTACGCGCAAAGCCGGACGGCAAATCCTATGCGCGCGACATCGCCGAAAAATACGGCTTAACCTACCAAAACATTCGAAAAAAGTTGGAGAATTAAGCGGGATTGCTTTGTATTGAGGAAGGCGCAATATTTGCAAACCGTTCGAGCGGACTACCTTGTTTCGCTTTAAAGTTTACGTTTTCGGTGGATGAGGTGTCTATCAGACTCATTTTGATAGACCATATCCTATCGCAATAACCGAACAATTTGCATAAAAACGCTTCGAAAAGTTTTCGCCCGCCTTTTTGAAAAAGGCGGCGGGGTGCGGGGCAGAGCCCCGCGAAAAGGAACCCGTGCGACGGCGCCATGGGCAACGAAAGATTGCAACCCGATAAAAACAACCAAATAAAAAATTTCAACACCAAAACAAAGGAGAACACATACAATGAATACCATCCTGAAATTGCTGGAAGACGACGCCACGCTGTCGCCGAAGCAACTGGCAACCATGCTTGACAAGGAAGAGGGCGACATTAAAGCCCTGATTCGGTCATACGAACAAGAAGGCGTCATTCTCGGCTACAAAACCATCATTGACTGGGACAAAACCGACCGCGAATATGTCAACGCCATCATCGAGGTCAAAATGACCCCGCAACGCGACCGCGGATTTGACCGCGTTGCCGAAAAAATTTACAATTACCCCGAGGTCAAAAGCCTGTATCTGATGTCGGGCGGTTACGATCTTTGCGTGATTATCGAAGGAAAAACCATGAAGGAGGTTGCCTACTTTGTTGCGCAAAAGCTCGCCCCCATCGAATATGTGATTTCCACCGCCACGCATTTTGTTCTGCGCAAATATAAGGACAAGGGCGTCATTTACGGTGCGGAAACGCCGGACGAAAGAGGAAATATCGAATGAGCACACCCGATTATGAACAATTGCTTTCCCGCACTGCCGTTTCCCTGCGCCCATCCGGCATCCGCAAGTTTTTCGACCTGCTTGACGGCATGCACGATGTGGTTGCCCTGACCGTCGGTCAGCCGGACTTTGTCACGCCGTGGCACATTCGCGAAGCGGGAATCGAAAGTCTGGAAAACGGCAAAACCTATTACACCTCCAATGCGGGCACCCTGTCCCTCCGCCGCGAAATCGCCGCTTATCTGGCGCGTCGCTTTGCGCTTACATACGATGCGGAGAGTGAAATCATTGTCACAGTAGGCGGCAGTGAAGCCATTGACATGGGCATTCGCGCACTGGTAAATCCCGGCGACGAGGTCATTATTCCCGCGCCCTGCTTTGTCTGCTACGAGCCGCTGACCCGTCTGGCGGGCGGCGTGCCGGTGATTGTCAACACGCGCGCCGAGGACAAATTCAAGCTGACCCCGGAGCTGTTGGAACGCGCTATTTCCCCGCGCACCAAGCTGTTGATTCTGCCCTTTCCGAACAATCCGACCGGCGCCATTATGACCGCCGACGAGCTGGAGGGGATTGCCGCCGTATTGCGCGACCGCAACATTGCGGTGCTGTCGGATGAAATTTACGCCGAAATGACCTACGGCAGAAAGCATGTTTCGATTGCTTCCCTGCCCGGCATGCGGGAGCGCACCATTGTGGTCAACGGCTTTTCCAAGGCATATGCCATGACAGGATGGCGCATGGGATACGCCTGCGCGCCGCGCGAAATCACCAAACAGATGCTGAAAATTCATCAGTTTGCCATTATGTGCGCGCCGACCACATCTCAATTTGCCGCCGAAGAGGCATTGCGCAACGGCGATGACGACATTGCCACCATGACCGAGGAATACAATCGCCGCCGCCGCTACATTTACAACGGGCTTCGCTCCATCGGCATTCAAGCCTTTGAGCCGGAGGGCGCCTTCTACATTTTCCCGCAAATCGGGCAATTCGGTCTTTCTTCCGAAGATTTCTGCTCGCGTTTGCTTTACGAAAACGGCTGTGCTATTATCCCCGGAACCGCTTTCGGCGCATGCGGTGAAGGATTTGCACGCATTTCCTACGCCTATTCCATCAAGCACATCACGCAAGCGCTGGAACGTATCGAAACATTTGTCGGTCGCCTTTGACCGATAGGAAATAGGGAGAATTTTCG
>CAZMAZ010000186.1:0-3633 GCA_964564255.1 uncultured Clostridium sp.
CCCTTAACGTCGATAATTATTTTACCTTCGTGCATCATAATAAGTCTGTTGCCGTGTTTTATGGCGTCTTTCATATTATGCGTAATCATAAGCGTGGTCAGGTTTTGTTCGGTAACGATTTTATCGGTAATTTCTAGTACCTTAGAAGCCGTTTTAGGGTCTAGCGCGGCGGTGTGTTCGTCTAGTAACAACAGTTTGGGGTTGTTCATAGAAGCCATTAACAGCGTTACCGCCTGCCTTTGACCGCCCGATAACAAACCTACCTTTGTCGTTAAACGGTTTTCTAGCCCCAAGTCTAATATTTTAAGCATTTCTACGAATTCTTTTCTGTAAGACTCTTTTACGCCCCACCTTAGGGTATGAGATTTACCGCGCATTTTAGAAATGGCAAGGTTTTCGTCTATCTGCATATCTGCCGCCGTGCCCATCATAGGGTCTTGAAACACGCGCCCCAAAAACTTAGCGCGCTTGTGCTCGGGCATAGACGTAACGTTGTAGCCGTCTAGTAAAATAGAACCGCAGTCTAAACGCCAAACGCCTGCGATAGCGTTTAGTAAGGTAGACTTCCCTGCACCGTTACCGCCGATAACGGTAACGAAATCGCCGTCGTTTAGCACTAGGTCAACGCCGTTTAGCGCGACCTTCTCGTTTATAGTCCCCGCATTGAAAGTTTTTTTAACGTTTATCAGTTCTAACATTCTCTGCCCCCTTTATGCGTTGACGCCCGTTCTTTCGACTGTTTGCGAAAACGAGAAAAATATTCTTGCTTGATATACGGAATGGCAAGGAATACCGCAACTATTACTGCCGAAAGCAGTTTTAAAAGGTCGGAGTCTAGCCCTAACTGAACAACAATTTGATATACTAGCCAATAGCAAACACCACCCAGCGCACAACCGAACAATTTTAGCGCGAAGTTCTGACCGATAAACCCTACAATCGTTTGACCGATTATAATGGCGGCAAGCCCTATTACGATAGCGCCCCTGCCCATATTTATATCGGCATTGCCCTGATACTGCGCAAGCAAAGCGCCCGATAAAGCGACAAGCCCGTTAGAAATCATAAGCCCTAAAATCTTGTTTAACTTTACGTTTACGCCCTGCGCTTTTACCATTTGTTCGTTGTTACCCGTCGCACGGAGCGTGCAACCTATTTCCGTACCGAAGAACACATATAACACGCCGATTAAAACCGCCACAAAACCACAGACGATTATAATCGCCATAATGTTGTTTGAATTAGTTATGAGTACAGGCAAAGTTCTACCGGCTATCGGCACATTTGCCTGACCTAAGATTTTTAGGTTTATAGACCACAACATAAGTTGCGTAAGTATGCCCGACAGAATAGGCGGAATACCCATTAGCGTATGTAACACACCGGTAACCAGACCCGTAAGCGCGCCCGACAAAAGTGCGACGAGTAAGCACACCCAAACATTTACCCCGTTGTTTATTAGTACCGCGCACACGCACGCGCCCGTCGTGATAGAGCCGTCTACCGTAAGGTCGGCAAAATCTAACACCTTATAGGTAATGTATAAACCTATTGCCATTATACCCCAAATCAGCCCCTGCGCAATCGCGCCGGGAAGGGCATTTAACAAACTCATAAAATTAAATCTCCGAAATTATTGTTTTTATGCGACTTCCGTTCCGCTGATTACGGTGTAACCTTCGGGAACGGTAATGTTTAAGTCTTTACAAATAGTTGCGTTATACTTTTTAACGGGAGACTGGTCGTATGCGATAGCCGTTTCGCGAATATCGATTTTACCCAAAAGAATTTCCGCCGCCATTTCGCCTGCCTTTTTACCTATGTTGTAGTAACTTATAGACAAAGTCGCAAAACCGCAACCGCTACAAATACCTTCTTCACCGGCAAATACGGGGATTTTTGCGCTTCTTAAAATATTGTCTATCGTTCCGGTGCTTGCTGCAACCGTGTTGTCGGTAGGAACATAAACGGCTTTATACTTGCCTACTATACCTTGGCAAACAGAAGCGATATCGTTGCTGTCGGTAAACGTTTTAATATCGGCGGTCATACCCCTGCCTTCGAAATCGGTTTTTACCACATCTGCCTGATACTTAGAGTTTGCTTCTGCCGAACAATATAAAATAGCAACCTTGTCGCCCGATTTAAGACCGAGTAAGTCTACCATCATAGAAACCTGCTCGTCTAACGGAGCCAAGTCGGCAACGCCCGTTGCGTTAGAACCTACCGTACCGTTAAAATCTTTTATACCGAGCGCTACGCCGTAGTCGGTAACCGACGTTCCGATAATCGGAATATTTGTCGTTGCGTTGTAAGCCGACTGTAAGGCGGATGTGGCGTTTGCCATAATAAGGTCTACTTTACTAGAAACGAACTTGTTTACGATTGTAGTACAAATAGCGATATCGTTACTTGCGTTTTGATAATCGAAAGTAACCGTACGCCCTGCTTCGGCGAGTTTTTCGGTAAGCGCGTCTTTAAAGCCGTTGGTAGCGGCGTCTAGCGCGTCGTGTGTAACAAGTTGAACTATACCTACGGTATAATTTTGTTTGTCGGGGTTTATAATAATAATGTCGTCTCTACCGCAAGCGGTAAGAAAAACAGACGTAAGCCCCATTACAAAAGTCGTTACTAAAACTAAAAATCTTTTCATAACAATCTCCGTAAATCAAAAAATTTATCTTTTTCTGTCGTTATTTTAAACAACTAAGCCCTAAACGGGTTGGGTTGCCTTTGCTAAAACTTGTGGTTTTGCCTTGCGTTTGGCAAAATAACGCTTTAATTATATGAAATTTTACGTTTTTTGTCAATAAAATAAAATATATAATCTGCTAATTTCGTATATAAAACCTTTCCGCCCACATATCGCGTAATGTTTTGTTTTTTTAGCGTTATGCTCGGTTTCGGTTTTGCCCGTTAAAGCGACGGAAAGTCTACAAACTCTACTTCGGCTTTGCCTTTTATTCCGTCCGACTCGAACAGAACTATTTCGTTGTTGCCCGATTTAAGCACCGAAGCAGGCACGTAAAGAGTTTTTTGCGGACCGACTTCCCAATACCTGCCCAAATTAAACCCGTTAATCGTTACAAACCCTTTTTTGAAATTATCCGTCCGTAAAAAGGTGTCTAGCGGTTTGTCTACGTTAAAATACCCCTTGTAAAACCGAGTGGGTTCGACAACGTTTTCTTCGTATTTGACCTTGTTTAGGTTGTCCATCGGCAACGGATAGACCAGCCAATTAAAATGAATTTTATTGTCGCCCAGCAAACACCTGCCGGCTATACCCTTTTTACGCATCATTTTAAACCCGAAATTAGCCCTGCCCATATTTTCTACCAGTACGGTAAGTTTGTCGCCGGCGCGTGCCGTAACGTTTATTTTTTGTTCTTCGTCATTTACGTAAACTATGCCTAGTAAATTTTTATTTACGTAAACCTGCGCCCTGTCGCCAAGCCCTTCTAATAAAAGCGGTTGGTTTTGGTAGTCGCGGTTAAGCGTTGTTGTGTACGCAATATACCCGTACCCCTGCCCGTAATCTTCCATAGGCTTGGGCACATTAGAATATACGGCGCAAGAAAGGTTATTCAAATTACTAAACAAACCGCCCTGCAAATTAAGTTCGACCTTTCCGTA
>CAZMAZ010000187.1:0-3623 GCA_964564255.1 uncultured Clostridium sp.
TTACGATACCGCTCGGCAATACGATTTCGGTTAGCGAACCGCATGAGGTAAAGGTACCCTCGCCGATGGTTGTCACCGATTCGTCAATCTGCAAAACACCCGCAAGGTCATACAGGGCTTCATTTTCGCCATAACCAAGTACACCGTCGGTAACTGTCAAATAATCTTCGGAAAGCAACGCACTCCAAGCAAGCGTCAGTTTACCGCTCGCATCATATAAACCGCTCATTTCATCGCCCTCCTTTTTTTGCGGTGCCTCATGCCTGTACCGTTCCGATCACGGCGCCGTCAACCAAAATCTCATAGCTATCCGCATGGTTGACCGCATCCCAGCTGAGATTTGTGCCGCTTAGGGAAAGGTTCTTCGGTTTGGTCAATTGCGGCAGCTGTGAGCTTGCCGTAATCACAATATCGCCGACAATATCCGCGCCCGGGATAGAAAGCGATCCCGTAACCGCATTCCATGAGAATCTCGTGTACGATTCGCCGCCTATTGTAATCGTCGGTTGTTCGGGCAGGTCACCGCCGTCGCTCGGATTGAGAATTGCCGTATAGGTTGTTCCGTGCGTGGCTCGCTCCTCTCCCGAAAAAGTCAGTCCGCTAAGCACCGTGCTGACCGCATAAATGCCGTTCTGGTCGAAAATAAAGTACAGATTGACATCGCTCTCTACGGTTTCGGACCCCGAGATTACGGTTTCCGCCTGCGGGCTCATATAGCCCGGCGTCGCCGTGGCGCTGTAGGTCAAAACCTCACCGAAATAAACGGTATCGCCGTCCGCAAGGGTCACGGCTTTGCCCGCACGTTCGGTACTCACTGCCGTCGTCTCGGCATTTTGCGTATGCAGATGCAACGTATACGCCTTAACCTCACCCGCGGCGGTGATGACCACATCTCCCGTGATCGCGCCCTTGGGGATGGTCAAGAGGACACTACCGTCTGTCTGTGCACTGTAGGTGTAGTCGGTATACGCCGCCCCGCCGACCGTAATGGCAATCTTACTTTTTTGCGGTACCGTATATCCCGTGTCCGCCGTGAGCTTGGTTGTATACGCCTGCTCGGGCGACACATTGGCGGTATCGGACAGTGTCAGATGCGACAGGTTCGCGGTGACCGTGTATTGGTTGGCAAGCGCGGTTTTGGCAATGCGAATTTCGGTACTGCCCGCAAACGCCGCCGCATCGGCAACCAGTGTCCCCGCACGGTCTCCTTCCGCCATGCGGTATCCCGCCTTGGCGCTTGCGCTCCATGTGACGGTCTCATTTAAATACAGGGCGTCTCCGTGCTTCAGCGTTGCCGTTTCCCCGTTTCGAACCGTCGTGGCAGCAAGGGTACAATTGGTTCCTATCAAAAGCAGGGTTCCCCACTTTTCCAGCGTCACGCCGCTACTCGCTTCGCTGTCCCGATAACCGCTTGCCTTTGCCACCACGGTTACGGTATGCGGTCCGACCGAAAGCGTCAACCAACCTGCAAGTGTTGATAAATCTACTGTTTTACTCATTTTTTCCTCCTTCAAATAGCAAAGCAAATAACCGCAACCATGTTCGGTTTTCTCTGCCCCCGACTCATATAACCGTTCCCATCTCTCTCCCGTCCGCGTAAATCACATAGTGATCCGCATTGGCAACCGGCAAAAAGGTGAGCACGGCACCTGTAAGGGAAAGCTCGGATACCTTTTCCAGCTGTCTTTTTCCCTGTTCGGACGGTACCTCCGTCTCGCTCTCCCAAAAACGCGGCACGCGGCGTGATATGTCCACCGTGCCGATTTTGGTATCCCCGTCATACAGCCAAAACAGTGTTCTTCCCGCGCGCAGAATGCGCAAGGTTCCGCCGAAAAGTGCAGGCGCCATGGCAGACAAAATTTGCACGGTTGTATAATCCGCAATCCATTTGCGCATATTTTTATCGTATTTCCCAATATACCACCTTGTCATCTCCGACCATGTGCGGTCGAAAATTTCACGGGAGGCACGGTAGGTTTCGGCATCTGCCGTTGCCAAATCAATCACGGAACACAAATACGAGGTGTACAGCATGCGCCCCCATGCCTCCCCGCAAAGCAATTCTTTGTCCGAATCGTTTGGATAGGTATACGATAGCGTATGGCGCGGTGCAAGTCCCAGAATGCGAACCTGTACCCGTGCTTCCAGATCGCTAACCCACGCATATTTGGCATTGTTGTCAAAGCGATTGGGACGCATGGCATCCACAACCGCAATCAGTTCTCCCAGTTTCATCCTTCATCCCTTCTTCTCTTTTTTTCTTTTTTCTTTTTCACATATTGCCTCTCCGTCCGGTTCGGTCAGGCGAAAATGACAACCTGCCTGCGCCAAAAACGCCTCTGCCATACGCATCTCCCGCAGATATGCCTCCCGTCTGCCCGCGCGCAAATCCAACATTGCCATCAGATACCACGGATAAACCCGATGGCAAGGCGACCGCAAGGTCAGCTCTGCGGTCTCATTTTGCTCGCGGCAACCGTCTGGAAATCCGTCTTCGGTCAGAATGCCCCGATCGGCTCGTATTCGTGTTTCAATCTCCCACAGCCACGCAAGTTTTTGCCGGCGTGTGCAGGTGTTTTTGCAAACCGTATCGACATAGCACAGTACCTCTCCCGTTGTCATTTTTTGTCCTCCTTTTCCGAACTGTCCCTATTGTATCACATTCTCTTCCCCCTGTCGTCCCCCTATAGAACGACTTTTCACTTTTTCGGAAAACTTTTTACGCACTGCAAGTCACGCGTCGCAACCGCTGTAACCGACCCGCGAAAAAACGCATATGCTGTGGAATAACCGAGATTTTTGTCCAAAGGAGAAAACGGTATGCATACAATTACAAAAGCCGCCATCGGCATCCTGCTTCCCTTTGTGGGAACCGGAAGCGGTGCGGCAACAGTGTTTTTTTTACGACGCGGGATGGGAGCTCGCCTGCGTCGGCTATGGTTGGGATTTGCGGCGGGTGTGATGCTTGCGGCATCCGTATGGTCCCTGCTGATTCCGTCAATCGAAATGGCAAGCGCCGCCGGCATGCTTCCGTGGCTCCCCGCTCTTAGCGGCTTTTTGAGCGGCGTTGCCTGTCTTGTCCTGCTTGACTGCCTGATCGACCGCCTGCATCCGACGCGTGCAAACCGCTCTTTGCTGATGACAGCGGTCACATTACACAATGTACCGGAAGGGATGGCGGTCGGCGTGGTCCTGTCGGGCATGCTGACACAACCGCCGATTGTCCCAATCGCGGAGGCTATGGCGCTTTCAATCGGCATTGCCATACAAAATTTTCCCGAGGGTGCCATTGTTTCCTCGCCGCTTGCCGCCGGCGGCATGTCCAAACGGCGCGCCTTCCTTTACGGTGCCGCATCGGGAGCGGTGGAACCGATTGCGGCTCTTCTGACGCTTTTGATGACCTCCGGCATTGCCGTAATTCTGCCTTTTATTCTTGCCTTCGCCGCAGGTGCCATGATCAATGTGGTGGTGCAGGAGCTGATTCCCGAAATGCAGGAGGAAAATGATCGCCGAAGCGGCATTGTCGGTGTTTCTCTCGGATTTGCCGTCATGATGCTTCTGGATGTCGCTCTCGGATAAGTTTAGAAGTGCCCATAATGCAAATTGCTGAAAGTTTTCGCCCG
>CAZMAZ010000188.1:0-3593 GCA_964564255.1 uncultured Clostridium sp.
GTATAATATAGCATATTGTTGCAACACATATTTGAGAACTTAGTTATAATTTTAATCACCTTCCTTTAACTCTCAATCATCCACATCAAACCTGAACCATTTTCTGACATCCGAACGCAGTGTTGAGGAGTTGCCCTTATCGGGTAACGGTTCCAATGTAATGGATACGGTGGAGCCTCTGTAAAGATTCGTCTTGTTGCATCGGAAAAGGCGAGGATACGTTCTCCTTTTTCGTTTCTTTCAAGTAATGCGCCGTTTTGATACCGCAAAACCGAGGATTCGATGCTGTCAAAGGACGCAACACTGGGAAAATCAATCTGCAATCCCGCTATCGGGAAATTCTCTGTCTTTGTAATAATAGCGTTCATCCCGTTCCCCAATCTTCCGCAGAACCTTGCAGGGATTGCCGACAGCAACAACATTGGCAGGAATATCTCGCGTCACAACGCTTCCCGCACCTATGACCACATTTTCTCCGACAGTCACGCCCGGGCAGATAGTTACATTTGCGCCAATCCAGCAATTCTTTCCAATCACAACCGGATCCGTATACATATATCTGCGCATGCCCGGCTTTATCGGATGCCCCACGGTCGCAATCACCACGCCCGGTCCGAACATGGTTCCCTCTCCGACGGTAATGCTTCCGTCGTCGATAAAACTGCAATTCATATTGATATAGGTATGCGCACCCAATGTAATATTTGTGCCGTAACAGCAGAAAAACGGCGGTTCAATCCACGCCTGCGTTTCCTTGCCAAACAGCTCTCTAAGCAGACGCGTTCGCGTTTCGATGTCGTCCGGCGCGCTTTGGTTGAATGCCATCATGGTCTTTTTACAATGCAACCGCTCTTCCGGCAAACCCTCGCAATGGTCGGTAAACAGCTTGCCGCTCTCTTTTCTTTCACGCATGGTCATCCTCGTGTCCTCCTTGACTGTACACAGTTTTTAGTCCGGTATATACATCTGTCAGCGAACGTGCAGTCGATTCTTCATCCCAGTCCAGATAATCGGTCGCAATCATGGTCGCAATTCCGTGCACATATACCCACATCTCCAAGAAAAAGGTCTCCGCTTTCGCGCAATCAATACCCACCTGCTTGCAAATCAGATCAAGCAATGAGCTGTCGGCATGGTGCATTTGCACCTTTTCCTGCTTGCGATCTCGCATAAACAGCAACTTGAAAAGCTCCTTTTCCTGTTTGGCAAACCGAATATACGCCATGCCGCTGGCTTTGTAGGGCGGATATTTTCCCTTTTTCATCTCTTCTTCCAAAAAAGATTTGTGCAGCGCTTCCGCCGCATTTATCACCGCATCGCATACCTCGCTCATGCTTTCGAAATAGCCGAAAATCGGCTGCGGCGACGCCCCGAGCGCTTCACCGAGCGAGCGGGCACTCAACCCCGATATTCCTTTTTCTCTGACAAGATCCAGTGCCGTTTTAATGATTTCTTCTTTGGTAAACAATACCTTGCGCGGCATGCTCTGCCTCCTTCTCGAAACAGTTCCGATTATTTACGTTTTTCGCTCTCTGTCGCATTCCGTGCACCCCTGCCGCATTCATTTGCTTTGCCGGACTGCGGCTTTGCGATGTCGTTGACATTACGTTCGTTATTTATTGTACTCCCTTTCTTTCGTATTGTCAAGTCTTTTTGATGCAAAATGCCAAAAACGCCGTAAAGCAACAGCAAATCGTCCAAAAACGCCAATCTCTTTTCCCTGTGTTCACCGGCTTTCCTTGGTCATTTTTCACAAAAATCAAAAAACTTCTCGATTTGTTCATAGAAGCACTTTACAAGAACAAAAAAAGATGGTATAATAAAAGTACAATCAGGATCGAAAACGGTCCCGAAAAACAAGGAGGTACTTTATATGAAGATCAACATTATCGGCAGGCAGATGAACGTTTACGAAGATACCAAGCAGCTGATCGAAAAAAAGCTCGCGAAGCTGGACAAGTACTTCAAAACCGAGGCGGAAGCAACCGTAACGCTCAGTCGGAAACGCAACATTTCCACGCTTGAAATTACAATTAATGCCGCGGGAACGCTGTTCCGCAGCGAGGTGGGCGCAGAATCCTTCCGAGATGCGCTGGATAAATCAATAGACGCAATCGAACGCCAGATTCGCAAAAACAAGACCAAACTGGCGAAGAGATTACGCGAAGATGCCTTTGTTCCCATGCCGGAAGAGCCCCTTCCGTTCTTTGAAGAAGATTACGAGGAAGACGGCGACGATTTGATTACGCGCACAAAAATTTTCGAATATCGCCCCATGACACCCGAAGATGCCATCATGCAGATGAATCTGCTTGAACACACCTTTTATGTGTTCCACAACAGCGAAAATGAGCGCGTCTGTGTCGTGTACCGCCGCAACGACGGAACATACGGACTGATCATGCCAAACGACTGACCCGGCGCCAAATAGTATAGCTTGACAGACAACGAGTGCCGAGCTTCCCCAAAGGAAGCTCGGCACTCCGTTTTTCTCCACACGGTCAGCAATCAAAATAGCCTTCTCTTTCCAAAAGCTCGGCAATCAAAACCGCGCCTCCGGCAGCACCGCGCAAAGTATTGTGCGATAACCCGACAAATTTGTAATCAAACAGTGTATCTTCACGTAATCTGCCGACCGACACTCCCATTCCGCCGTACAAATCTCTGTCAAGACGCGCCTGCGGACGATTATCTTCCTCAAAATAGGTAATAAACTGCTGCGGCGCCGACGGCAAATGCAAAAGTTGCGGTTTTCCTTTATAATTCTTCCACGCATCCAGAATCATTTCTCTTGACGGCTTTTCGCGAAAGCGCACAAACACCGCCGCCGTATGTCCGTCGGTAACAGGAACGCGAATACACTGTGTGGTAATCAAGGGTGCACTTGCGGGAATAATCGCTCCGTTTTCCACATGTCCCCAAACGCGTAGCGGTTCTTTCTCCGATTTTTCTTCTTCTCCGCCAATATAGGGAATCACATTATCAATCATTTCTTCCCATTCGCGAAAGGTCTTTCCCGCACCCGATATGGCTTGGTAGGTTGTTGTCACAACTTCGGTTATCCCATACGGCAAAAGAGGTGTCAAGGCGGGCACATAGGACTGAATTGAGCAATTGGGCTTCACTGCGATAAATCCTCTTTTGGTACCAAGTCGCTTTCGCTGTTCTTCAATCACGCATAAATGTGCATGGTTGATTTCGGGGATCACCATCGGAACGTCGGGCGTCCATCGGTGAGCGCTGTTATTGGACACCACCGGCATCTCCGCTTTCGCATATGCCTCTTCCAATGCGCGAATCTCCTCTTTTTTCATATTGACCGCGCAAAAAACGACCGAACATTCGTTTTGCATGGCGCCAATATCCGACGCGTCCAAAACTGTCCTGTCTTTAAATTTCTCCGGCATGGGGACAGACAGCTTCCATCGCCCATCCAATGCTTCTTCGTATGTTTTGCCGGCGCTTCTGCCGGATGCCGCCAACGCGGTCACTTCAAAATACGGATGGTTTTCCAAAAGGGTTAAAAAGCGCTGTCCTACCATCCCCGTTGCGCCAATAACGCCAACCTTTCTTTTCTCCATTGCTTCGCACCT
>CAZMAZ010000189.1:0-3570 GCA_964564255.1 uncultured Clostridium sp.
CGCCGCCGACAAATCATGCGTCAATCGGGCGCCATATGCGGTACTATAATCATATAGCATCTACGCCTTCTTGTCAAGGCTTTTTTTATCGTTATTCTATACGATTATTTTTTTATTTTAATTGTATATTATGTACGATTCTACCGATTTTTCGAAATCTTCCAACATTTTTTCCTGTTTTGCGGCAAAATCGTCGGGATGACACGCCGAAAGAAGAAAATCTGTACCGAATCGCAAGCACAATCCGTCGGGGCGAAACGTAAATGCCGCATAGCGTCGCATATGGCGATACAGATGCAAAGCGGTCAAAATCGGGCGGTAGGCTTGGCGGTCGGTCACATGCAATTGCAATCCGCGGCAGACCTGTCCCGCATACTTATTAAACTGCGGCGTAAAGGAACAGCGGCGAAAAACCACGCCCGGCAAGGCAAGGGCGCACATTTCCTCATAGAGGGCACGGTCGTCCACAAACGGCGCGCCGACATAGTCAAACGGTCTGGTGGTACCGCGTCCCTCGGAAATATTGGTTGCTTCCCAAATACAGCCGCCGAGATAATTGAGCATGGTATCGACAGACGGAATATTCGGAGAAGGATTGACAAAAAGCAAATCGGTTTGGTCAAAATAATCGTCACGCGACCACCCGATACAGGGGAGCACCTCCAGCGCGCAATGGATTCCCTTTTCCCGATTGACATAAGCTGCATATTCCCCCACCGTCAACCCGTAGCGCGTCGGCACGGCAAACTCGCCGATAAAGGAAGAAAACCGACTCTCATCCAGGACAAAGCCTTCCCGCTGTCTGCCGCCGATCGGGTTCGGGCGGTCCAGCACAAGCAGACCGATTCCCACCTCTCGGCAAGCGCGCATGAGCTGGGTCAGATTAGACAAATAGGTATAAAAACGCGCTCCCACGTCCTGTATATCGTAAACGGCAATATCGCATTGGCGCAAATAGGGCAAAAGCTGCGGGCTTCCGTTTGCATCGAGATTGCAAATCGGCACACCGGTCTCCGCATCGATTTCGGCGCGGTCCCTGTCAAATTGTCCGTCCTGGAGATTGGTAAACAAGCCGTGCTCCGGTGCAAAAATGACGCTGAGTGTATACCTTTCCGCAAGGACACGGTATGTGGGCATGCCCTCTCGGGTCACGCCGGATGCGGCGGTCAAGAGGGCAATACGTTTGCCGCGCAAAAGCGCATCCGCGTCCTCAATACGGTCGATTCCGCACAAAACATGTTTTTTTTGCATCTCTCTTCTCCTTTTCTGCTTTTCTCCTCTGTTTTGATTCCGTTTCCATTATAGCATGCTTTTTTTCGCTTGTAAACCCCTTCGGTCATAGAAAGCACAATTTTTTCATAAAATGGATTGGAAATCAGCAAAGCAAACCGGCAAAAGGGGGAAAGAATCGCATGCAACCGAACATCTCGCGCACAAAACGTTTTTTTCACAATTCCCTTTTGCTGATTGCGGTTTCTCTTTTGATGCGGGGCGTCGGGGTCGCGTTCAATGTCTATCTGACCAATCACGCGGGCGCCGAAGCGGTCGGGCTGTACTCGCTTTTGTCGGGCACCTACGGTTTTGCCGTTACGCTTGCCACCTCGGGAATCGGACTTGCCATCACGCGTTTGGTTTCGGAGGCGCTGGGGCAAAAGGACCCGCGCGCCGCGCGTTCCGCCGTACGCTTCGGCGTTTTCTACGCTCTGCTTTTCGGCACCGGTGCCGGCATTTTACTTTTTGTCTTTGCAAAGCCCCTGGGCGCCGACCTGATCGGCGATGCGCGCACGGTTCCCTCTCTGCGCATTTTGGCACTGACCTTGCCCTCAATTGCGGTCTGCTCCTGTCTGTCCGGCTATTTTACCGCCGTGCGTCGGGTCTCACGCAACGCGCTGGCGCAGGTACTGACCCAAGGCACGCGCATCTTCTTAACGGTTTGGCTTCTGTCGCTCTTTTTGGCGCGCGGTGTGGAATTTGCCTGTCTTGCGCTGGTTATCAGCGGTGCGCTCTCGGAACTGCTTTCCCTTATTTGCTCTGTTCTGCTTTATCTTTGGGACCGACGTCGCACCTATCGGGGGGCAAGCATGACAGCACCGACCGACACCGCCGTTCCGAAAAAGCTCCTGGGCATTGCGCTCCCTGTCGCTTGCAGCTCCTACATTCGTTCGGGGCTGGTCACGCTGGAGCACATTTTAATTCCGCGCGGTTTAAAGAAAAGCGGTGCCAGCTGGGCGTCCGCCCTTGCCTCCTTCGGCATTTTGCAAAGCATGGTATTGCCTCTGATTCTCTTTCCTTCCGCATTTATTTCCTCCTTTTCCGGTCTTTTGATTCCCGAGGTGGCGGAAAGTCGCGTGCGCGGCGATTTGGCGCGGGTCAAGCGCATTGCCTTTCGCATTTTTTCCTTTTCCATGTTTTTTTCGGTCGGCGTTGCGGGGTGCATGTTTTGCTTTAGCGAGGAACTGGGCATTTTGGTTGCCGACCGTGCGCATCTTGCGCAAACCGTTTTGTTTATTCGGCGTTTGGCGCCGCTGATTCCGATTATGTATATCGACAGCGCGGTGGATGCGATTCTGAAGGGCATGGGCGAGCAGGTGTACTCCATGAATGTCAATATTGCCGATGCGGCGGTTTCGGTTCTGCTTGTGCTGTTTCTTTTGCCGCGCATGGGGCTTAACGGCTATATTGTCACAATCTATGTGACCGAGACCCTCAACACCACCCTGAGTCTTTGGCGCATGCTTCGCGTCACCGACATGCGCCCGCATCTTTGGCATCAGGTTTTCGGTCCGATTTTCTGTATCATCGGTGCCGCCTGCGGGGCACGCCTGCTGTTTCAGCCCTTCGCAAACGGTAGCGTTTCTCCTTTTTTCTTTGGCATTCACGTCGGCACCACCTGTCTTTTGTACCTTTTACTGCTTGCGCTCTGCGGCATGTTCGGCACCGGAGAACGCGAGGTGCTCCGCGCCATCTGCAAGAAGAAAAAATAACGCCGTTTCCGTTTTGGGAAGTCTTTTGACGCACGGCGGGTTGACAGCCCCCACAGCAAACGGCAAAAATCTCCTACGACATCGTCGCGCAGTAATGTCGCTCGTAAAAAGCGACAAAAAACGGGATTATTTTTCGACATAATTTTCTGTTGTAGTTTTTCCTACAAAAATTCAGTGAAAAAAATAGTGAAATTGAATATTTACAAATCCGCCGAAATCGTGTATAATGGTATAGCAGATCGGGAGCGCGTCTCTCGATCCGAATCTGTTAGCACGGCTGTCACCGGATGTTGCGGAATACCAAGCTCATGGTATCAAGCGCGCAGCGACGGTTTCTTGCGGTGCTTTCCCTTGCCGCGAAAATGACGCTCCTGCGCCGTTTTTTCGCGGCTTTCTCTTTTTGAAGGGCTTTTTTCGCGGGGCGCCGCACCCTCTCTTTTCGCGGGGCGCCGCCCCGCACCCCGCCGCCTTTTGGAAAACTGCCTTTTTGACAAAAGGCCGGGCGAAAACTTTTTGAAAGGTTTTTTGTACAAATTGTTCGGCTATTGCGATAGGATATTCTCTCTTAAAATTGTAGTGGGGACCC
>CAZMAZ010000190.1:0-3543 GCA_964564255.1 uncultured Clostridium sp.
GAAAAGTTTTCGCAGAAAACCGCTCCGCGTTTTACATTCATATTTTGTCTCATCTTTTGCATTTTCAAAAGCGGTTACCCGTAACCGCCCGATTACAAAGAAAGGAGGACCGAAAGGTTGAACGCATCCGCAAAGCATTCAAAAGTCAAAAAATCCAAAAAGACGACGCGCGGTCGGCTGTTTGACAAATCCACATTACAGGTCGCGCTGCTTGTCCTGTTTTGCGCCGTTTATACGGCGGCTCTGTTCGCTCCTTATACCGAGACCTCGCTTTTCTTAATTGTATCGGTCGCCTTGATTGTCCTCTGCGTTGTCTATTGGGTCAAATGCACCGGGGCAAAATTTAAAAGTCTTTTCCCGCCGTTTGCGCTCGCGTTGCTTTTCTATCTGTTCGGAAACGGCAATCTCGTTTTCCCTGCCGCCTGGCTTGCCATCTTAACCGTTTCTCATGCAGGCGCCATGCTCCTCCTTCGCACGAAAAAGCGTCTATGGCTTTTGCCCGCTCTGCTCCTTACCTATCTTCTTGCCTTTTGCGCTACGCTGTTTCGTCCCGTTCCCGCCCTTTTCGCATTTTCTTGCTTCCCTGTCGCCTTTCTTCTGGCGTACGGCACTGCGCACAACCGGTCGCGTATCGGCACTATTTGTCTCGGGTCTGCGGGCACTGCCGTTCCCGTAATCGGATACGCGGTTTTGCGCCTTTGGCAAAAATTCGGTGCAACGCTTTTTGAAAATCCCGCCGAGATAATTCGGACCGCGCAAAAAACGCTTTCTCTTGCCATACAAAATACCATGACCTATACCTACGGCACAACCGGGACGGCACAGATTTATTCTTACTCAATCGGCGCCAACACCTGCGACAGCGTTGCCTATTCTCTCCTTCTTCTGACTCCTGCCGCTCTGATTCTGCTTTGCAACCTGTTTTCCTACTTTGTACAGCATACGCTGATTGACGAAATGCGCGTTGCCGGTCCGAGCGAATATTTAACACCGAACACGCGCATATTCAATCCGAGCACTGCTTCTGCGATTCTGTTTTTGCTCTCCTTGCTTGCCACGGTCATAACCGGCGAAGGGGACAGCACGTTTTCCGATGCCGTCAACTTCACCGCAAGCAATCTGTTGCTGATTTTGGGAGCGGCAGAGCTTATTTTCGGTTACAAGTGCCTGTCCGCACGCCTTAGCCGCCGCGCTTCCCTGTTTGGCATTCTGATTCCCATTTTTATCGGCATTTTGGCGATTCGCCTTCCGTTTATGGCATTTATTCTCCTGGCAATCGGCGGCGCTGTTTGCCGATTGGTCATTGCCGTCCGCACTCGAAAAAACCGTACAAATTCCGACAACTGAGGAGGTATATTGCAGATGAAAAAAAATCAACGCAAACTCATATCCGAAACCAGACGTCGTGCCTATAACCGCGTCGATATGCGTCTGCCCGCTTTTTTGATTGCTATTGAGGGACTGATTCTCTTGCTTGCCTACATTCTGCTCTGTCATCATCTCGATCCCGCATATCATACTGTCGGCGGCATGATTTTAACCGGTTTTTACCTGGTAAGCGTCGGCGCCTTTCTGCTGATTTGGTCGATTTCTTATGTTCGCGCACGCCGCACCGACGCCGAAATTGCCGAGTTGAATACCGAAATATGCGATATTTTCCGCTATGTCGTGGATGTGCCTTACGCCGTTGTCAGCACAGATGGCTTGGTCAAGGCGGTCAACGGTGCCATGCAAGACATTCTCGGCGTCTCTTTTGCCGCCTGCAATATCCCGTTTTCGGATATTTGTTCAATTCCCGCAAAACGTCTGATGGAGCAAGCGCGAAACGCCGATGCCTATCTGCAGGATTATACCTGTGAAAATCCCCCCGAGGCAAATGATACCGGCATGGCCGCACGTCTTCCCGACGGCAAACAGTACGAAATTATGAGTTATATCATGCGTTTGCGCGGCGAGAATTATTACTTTTTGCTTTTCCGTGACATAGACGACTATGTTCTGCTCACCGAACGCTATCGGCTGGACCTGCCCGTGGTCGGTTATATCGCGCTGGATAATCTGCAAGAGCTTTCGCAGTTTATTCGCGTCAACTACCGTGAAGCCACCACCCGCATCGAAACCCTCCTGACCGAGTGGGCACATGATTTGCATGCATTGCTTCGGGAATATGACCGCGACAAATATATGATTCTCATGTCCAACGAACAGCTGGATTATTGCATCCAAAATCACTTTGAGATTTTGGATAAGGTCATGTCAATCCACATCGGCGACAACAGCTTCCCGGTCTCCATTTCCATGGGAATCGCCGCCACGAACGAAAACATGGAGCAACGCAGTCGCAGTGCGTATACCGCACTGGAGGTCGCATTGCAACGCGGCGGCAACCAGGTTGCCCTGCGTCGCGAGCAAAGCGGACAGCTCATATATTTCGGCGGTGCGCACAAAACCATGGAAGCCGATACCGCCGTATCTTCCCGTGTTGCCGGACAGCTTTTGGTGCAAAAAATCCGCGCCGCAAGCAATGTTCTGATTATGGGACACACCAATCCCGATTTTGATGCCATCGGCGCCTGCGTCGGCATTGCGCGCCTGGTTATGTGTGTTTTGGAAGAGCGTGCGCAAAAAGAGGGCACGGAAGCGGATTTCAACAATCTGCATATCATCACCAACACAACCTGTGAGAATTTTGCCATCTGCCGCGAAGAGCTGTCCGCTCTGCCGGTTTACAACAATCTGTTTGTGAACCGTGATGCGGGAATGGATTTGGTTCGTTCCAATACTCTTTTGGTTATTGTGGATGTCAATAACCAAAAGATTTTCGAAGCCCCCGATATTCCCTTTAAGGTCTCGGAGGTCGCACTGATTGACCACCATATTTTGACAGGAGAACCGACTTATTCGCCCTTTTTGCACTATATTGAAGCCACAAAGTCCTCCACCTGTGAAATTGTGGCGGAAATTCTGGAGCAAAGCCCATTCAGTACCGCACTGAAAAAAGAAGAAGCAAATGTCATGCTTTCCGGCATCATGCTGGATACCAATAATTTTACCCGCAACGCGGGCTCGCAGACCTTTGCCGTTACGCATTATCTGTATGCACGCGGGGCGCACACCGCGGTCGTGCGTAAATTTTTCGACGAGGATCTCGACAAAATGCAGATTTTGAGCGATTTCGAATCGCGTGCTCGCCTTTATCGCGGCAATATTGCCATTACCTGGCTGAGCTCGCGCCATTCACCGACACCGCAGGATCGCGTTGCCGCCTCCCGCGCCGCCGACAAGCTGCTCTCACTCAAGGGCGTCGAAGCCGCATTTGCGCTGGTTTTGTCGGTCAACCGCACGGTCATTATATCCGGTCGCTCCAAGGGGGACATTAACGTCCAAATCATTCTGGAAAAGCTGGAGGGCGGCGGTCACTTCGATATGGCGGGTGCACAGCTGCGTGATTCCACACTTTCGGGCGCCTGCGATCAGCTGAAAGCCGCAATTGACAACTATTTTGAATACGATTACCGTCAAGGAGAAGACCGGGAATCCTAA
>CAZMAZ010000191.1:0-3511 GCA_964564255.1 uncultured Clostridium sp.
TCGTCGTCCTCAAATTCGTCATAATCTTCATAGTCTTCGTCTTCATAGTCCTCATACTCGTCATCTTCCTCGCCGTCAAGCTCGTCGTCGTACATACCAACCTCAAAATCATCGGTTTCGTCCTGCAAATAGCGCTCGACCGTACCCAGATCGTAATCCAATTCGTCCAGGTAATCCTGCGTATAGCAATCGTCCTCCTCCAAATCCTGGATGCGCTCTGCCATTTCTGTTGTCAGGTCCAAAAGTGCCATGATCATTTTGCCTTCCGGCGTGTCGGTATTCGGCTTGCAACCCTCGGCAAGTCCCTTGATATATGCACATTTTTCGCTCAGTGTCATCTCTTTTTCCTCCGATTTCATTGTTTTTGAATGTTTTTATTTACATTTAAAAAGGTTGAAGAAGTGGGGTTCTTTTTGCACGGAGAGCACAGCAAAGCCCTCGAAAAGAACCCCTTTGTTTCCGATTGCGCGTTATGCGCCGTGCGTCCGAACCTCGGTTCGGCAATTGCCGCATTCAGGGAACACCGAATAAATCGGCGGCTCCTTACGCTCTGGACAGATATTCGCCCGTACGGGTATCAATCTTTAAGGTGTCACCGACATTGATAAACAGCGGAACCTTGATAACAGCGCCTGTTTCCAGCGTTGCGGGCTTGAGCGCGTTGGTTGCGGTATTTCCCGCAAAGCCGGGATCGGTATCGGTCACGGCAAGCTCTACGAATGTAGGCGGTTCAACCTGGAAAATATTGCCCTTATAAGAAGAGATTTTGCACATCATTTCTTCTTTGACGAACTTGAATGCGTCGCCGACCTTGTCGTGCGCAACCAGCGTTTCTTCCCATGTTTCGGTGTCCATAAAGTGATACAGATCGCCGTCATCGTAAGAATACTGCAAATCTTTTCTTTCAATGTAAGCGTTTTCGAATTTGTCTGTGGGGGAGAAGGTTCTCTCTGTCACAGCGCCTGTAATGACATTCTTGATTTTTGTACGGACGAATGCCGCGCCCTTGCCCGGTTTCACGTGCTGAAACTCAATGACCTGATAGACGTTGCCGTCCATGTCAAATGTGATCCCGTTCTTAAAATCGCCGGCTACTACCATTGCGATACCTCCGAAAAGTTAGATTTTGCCGGTCGCCGCACTCCTGTCTGTGAGGGACAACCTATGTTTACAATTTATTATACACCATTTTCCCTCGAATTGCAAGAGGGGGAATGCACTTTTTTCGTTTTTTTCGTATTTTTTCGTTTTTGCCGACGCCAAGTCACTTGGGATCCACAAAAAGCTCAAACAGCTGCTCGCAACGGGGACAGCGCACCTGGTGTCTGCCCGGCTCCCGCGGCAGGCGCAAAAGGGCTTTGCAATATTTGCAGTTGCGGAAAATATAGTACTCGTCATCCTTCGGACGTTTGTTTTTCTTGCCGCGTCTGCGGAAGATTTTATGGAAGATACGCAAAAACGCATCGTTCTCTTTTTTCCGTTTTGCAATATTGCGCGACAAAACGCGAAAGAAAATCAAAAACAGCAAAAAAAGCCCCAAAACATACAAAACGGCATAGGCAATCACGCCGCCCAGCGAATTGCCGAAAAAGGTTCCGACCAGCCATGCGATAAGGATCACCAGCGCATAACAAACAAGCAAGCAGTAGTAAAGCGCGTCGACTCCGTTCCGTCCGCCGAAAAATCGCGCCATGCGTCTTTTAAAATTTCCCATTTTTCTCTTATTTCTCCTACTCCGTATTCGATCCGCATTCATACACCGCAAAAGACAAATGCCAAAAAGGGGTAACAAAAAAGGGCGCACACTGACCGATGCTATTATTATGCATTCTCAACTTCAAGGGCGTGAGAAGATTGCGTGAATTTTTCTTGAATTTCTTCGCCCGCCTCTTGCTTTTTTTCAAAAAATGATGTATAATATCAAGCAGAATAAAATAGCCGATTGTAAAACTGCGTTTTACAATCGACTAAAGGAGCAAAGTAGAATGAAGTGAAAGGAGGATGGACATGCAAGCCAAAGAGTCCCCCGAAAAATCCGACACGGCAAACAGCACGCAGCCGACAACGCCGGCGCCGAAGCCGGGAAAAGACAAACAGGACAAAAAGGACGGCAAGGAAGAACGGACAATCGAAGCACCGACCTCTCCGGAGACCGTGGAAGCATTGCGCAAAACGACCGCCGCCAACATCACGGCACTGCGGCAAGCGCACAAAATGACCCAGCTGGAGCTGGGCTGTGCACTGAATTATTCGGACAAAGCGGTTTCCAAGTGGGAACGCGGAGATGCCATTCCCGACGCCTTTGTTCTTTTGCAAATCAGCCGTCTGTTCGGCGTGAGTGTCGACTATCTGCTCAGCGACCACACGGGCGAGCCGCCTCCCACCGTATCACGCAGGCATCGCGTCAACTATGTCATTTTGATGCTTCTGACCGCCATGGGCATCCTGACGGTTGCCATTGTGGTCTTTCTGGTGCTCTTTTTGTGCGATATTCGCCAGCCGCTGGTCTTCCAGTTTGCCGTGCCGATTATCTTTATTGTCCTGACCGTTTTCAATACAATCTGGGGCAAGCGCAAGCACAATTTCTATTTTATTTCGGGCATTGCGTGGTCGCTCATTTGCACCGTCTATTTGATTTTCCTGTCGCTTTCTTACAATTGGTGGCAGATTTTGATTCTGATTCTGCCGGCGCAGCTGATTATCCTGCTTTGCTTCCATTTGAAGCTGCCAAAATTCAGAAAACAGTAAATAGGGTACCCCTCATAACGGAAATCGTTTATAATTTGCCGAAATTCAGCGACTCTACAATTCGTAGAGTCGCTTTTTTGTGCGGTAGAGTTTGCAATTTCGGCTCTACCTCGGTCAAAAAGCGGTGTAGAGACGACCGCGGGGAAAGTAGGTTGCATTTCGGCTCGGAATGGGGTATACTGAAAGCAGAAATCGAAAGAAACAAAAAGGAGGTCTGCTTCATGAGTAAAAATTCCCTTGCCAAATCCATTCGCGTTATCACCGTTCCCCCCCTGCTTGCCGCAATCCTGATGACGCTTTTATACCTGTTTCGTCCCGACTTTTTCGCCGGTATCGGCGATCTGCTTGCGGGCATTCTCTTTTTGGCAATCATTCCGACGCTTGCCTATCCGCTGTCCGCCTTGATTCCGCCCCTGCGCAAAAAAGGACGCGCGGGACAGCGCAAGCTTGCTTTTGTCACCAACGGCGTCGGCTATATCGGCGGCGTCATTTACGCCCTGGCGACCAATGCGTCTTCCGAGCTGAAGTTTATCTATTTCACCTATCTTGCCTCGGTCCTGTTTTTGATTTTCTTTAATAAGGTTCTGCACCTGCGCGCAAGCGGACACGCGTGCGGCATTGTGGGTCCGTTGATTGTATCGGTCTATTTTCTCGGTTGGTATTGGGCCTTCCCCGCCGCCTTGATTGCCATAGGCGTCGCATGGTCTTCTCTTTATCTTTCCAGGCACACCAAAAAGGACCTGGCACTGGGCAGTCTCTCCGC
>CAZMAZ010000192.1:0-1331 GCA_964564255.1 uncultured Clostridium sp.
ATACGCGACATCAAGCACAAAAATATAAGGAAACGCCGAATAAATCAGTGCTTCCATAACATGCAAACCCACAAAAAACAGAAAGGAGAACCGCAAATCATGGGAAAAATACAGGTACTTTCATTTGACCTTGCCAATTTGATTGCCGCAGGAGAGGTGGTTGACCGCCCCGCATCGGCAATCAAGGAAATGATGGAAAATGCAATCGATGCGGGAGCGACACATATCACGGTCGAAATTCAAAACGGCGGGGTTGCCTATATGCGGGTCACCGACGACGGATGCGGCATGACACCGGAGGATATGAGGATTGCCATTCGACGGCACGCGACCAGCAAAATCGCCTCTGCCAATGATTTGGACGGCATCTCTACGCTCGGCTTTCGCGGAGAAGCACTTGCCGCCATTGCGGCGGTTTCGGATTTGCGTCTGATTTCACGCGTCAAGGACGCCCCCTGCGGTGCAATTATGGAGGTCGATCGCGGTGAAATTATGGCATTGACCGAGCGTATATGCGCAGTGGGAACCACCGTCATTGCAGAGAATTTATTTGTCAATATCCCCGCGCGTCGCAAGTTTCTCAAGCGGGACGCAACCGAAACCCTGGCGGTTTCCGCCACTGTCGAAAAGATTGCACTTTCGCATCCCGAAATTGCGGTGCGCCTGATTAGCGACGGTACGGTCAAGCTGGAAACGGCAGGGGACGGGCAGCTGCGCTCTGTTGTCTGGACGGTGTACGGCAAGGAGTTTGCGGAACGCTTGATTTTTGTGGACAACACGCACGCGGGTGTGCGCGTGCACGGCGTGATTGGGCGTTCGGACAATGCCAAGGCAAGCCGCAACGCACAGAATTTCTTTATCAACCGACGCTATGTCAAGAGCAAGACGGCAACCGCCGCCCTGGAGCAGGCATATGTCTCCTACATAGCGCCCGAAAAATACCCGGTTTGCGTTCTGTATCTGGAAATGCGTCCGGACCGCGTGGATGTCAATGTGCATCCCGCTAAGCTGGAGGTCAAATTTGCCGACGAACGACCGATTTTCGAAGCGATTTATTATACGGTGCGACAGGCGCTGGAATCCAATACCGAGCATCCGTCGCTGTCGACCGGTCGCCGCGGGGGAGAATCCTCCTTTGCGCCGTCTGCGGGCAATGCCTTTGTGCCGATTGAAAACGGCGCGGATCGCAATAACCGCGCAAAGCAGTTGACCTTTATGACCGGCGAAGGAAACGGCGCCGACCCCCTGCCGCAGGAGCATTGGACTACGGAGCAGTATCTGCAGCTCTATGTTTGGAAGCTGACCGAAAAATCCCCCCAGGTGCGGAGAGA
>CAZMAZ010000192.1:1431-3492 GCA_964564255.1 uncultured Clostridium sp.
GGAGAAGCCGGAGAAGCCGAAGAAGTCGACCGGAGTATGGAAAGGCGTCAGCGGCGTTTGCTTGCCGGCGGAATTTTTTGACGTGGAGGATGATGAGCCGTCGACGTCCGAATATCGTTTGCCGCCGTTGAACAGATCGCCGAGAAAGCCCTTGGTTTTGGACGGGCCCAGAGCTTTCTTGCCGGAGGGATTTTTTGACGTGGAGGATGAGCCGTCAACGCCCGAATACCGCCTGATCGGCGAGGTGTTTCATTCCTATCTTTTGGTGGAGCAAGATGAGCGTCTTTTGCTGATCGACCAGCACGCGGCGCACGAACGCTTGATTTTCGAGCGCCTGAATCGGGCGCGCAAAAAGCACGACGGCAGTGGGCAGACACTTTTGGTGCCGCTGGAGGTCATGCTGACCACCGATGAGGTGCAGACGCTGGAGAATTATCGCGCCGACGTCGAAGCGTTGGGGTTCCGATTCACCTCGTCGCGCAACACCCTGTCGGTGAGTGTCATCCCGCTGGGAATGACCTCGGAAGCCGCTTCCGACCTGCTCACCGTGGTGGCAACGCGCCTGGCGGAAGGAACAGGCGATGCGGCGCTGACGCAGGATATTTTGTTTGAAAAAGCGCTGTATCAGGCATCCTGCAAGGCGGCAATCAAGGCGGGACGTGTCTATCCGCCCGAATATGCCAAGCAGATTGTCGATGAGCTGATGCGTCTGCCCGACATAACGGTTTGCCCGCACGGCAGACCGGTCATGATGGAAATTACCAAGCAAAAAATGGACAAAGAGTTTGGGAGAACCTAAGCTAAACGAAAAAAGAAATGTAAGCGGCGGCATCCTGTACTGATGCAAAGCCGCAGAAGGAGAACTTATGTTTGAAGTTTTAAAGCAAGAGGGGCGCGCACGGCGCGGCACCCTGCACACCGTGCACGGAGACATCCAAACGCCGGTGTTTATGAATGTCGGCACCTGCGGTGCCATTAAGGGCGGGCTTTCCGCCGGCGATTTGGAGGCGGTCAACTGCCAAGTGGAGCTGTCCAATACCTATCATTTGCACCTGCGCCCGGGAGATGATTTGGTCTACCGCATGGGCGGCTTGCGCAAAATGATGGACTGGAAGGGACCGATGCTGACCGATTCGGGCGGTTTTCAGGTCTTTTCGCTGGCACCGCTGCGCAAAATCAAGGAAGAGGGGGTCTATTTTGCCTCTCATATTGACGGCAAGCGGATTTTCATGGGACCCGAGGAGAGCATGCGCATTCAATCGCATTTGGCATCCACCATTGCCATGGCATTTGACGAATGCATCGAAAACCCCGCGGAATACCATTATGTCAAGCAGTCGATTGCCCGCACCACGCGTTGGCTTGCGCGCTGTAAGGCGGAAATGGCACGTCTGAACGCCCTGCCTGAGACCCTCAATCCGCATCAGCTTTTGTTCGGCATCAACCAGGGCAGTACCTACGAGGATTTGCGCATTGAGCACATGAAGCAGATAGCCGAGTTGGATTTGGACGGCTATGCCATCGGCGGGCTTGCCGTCGGCGAAGAGACCGAGGAAATGTATCGCATTATCGACGCGGTGGAGCCTTACATGCCGCAAAACAAGCCGCGCTACCTGATGGGCGTGGGAACGCCGTGCAATATTTTGGAAGCGACCCATCTCGGCGTGGATTTCTTTGACTGCGTCATGCCGTCGCGCAACGCACGGCACGGCAATGTTTTCACCTGGGAAGGGAAGATGAACATTCTCAACGAAAAATACAAAGAGGACGACCGCCCGATCGGGGTCAGCTGTCAATGCCCCGCCTGCCGTCGCTACAGCCGCTCCTATATTCGCCATCTGATCAAGGCAAAAGAGATTCTGGGCATGCGCCTGACCGTGGTGCACAACCTGTATTTCTACAATGAATTGATGCAAAAAATCCGTGACGCCCTGGACGGCGGCTATTTTGAGTCCTTTTATCAAAAATACCGCATCCTGCTGGGAGAACGGAACCCGGATTGAGTATAAAACGAAAGAGATTCTTCGCGAACGCTTGACAGCGTTTACGCTCAGAATGACA
>CAZMAZ010000193.1:0-3476 GCA_964564255.1 uncultured Clostridium sp.
TCCCGAAAGACAAAATCGAAAAATGCGGTATCGCAACGAAAAATTCTCACAGAACGGGAAAACCGGTCTGTGAGAATTCGGGGGCACTTTTAAAAATTCACCACACGCCGCATCAAACATGTTTGCGTGTGTTTTGGGCAGTTTCGCAAAGCATGCGTTCCATTTCCGCCATGCAGGCACTGCGTCGGAATTTCTCTTCCGCCATTTGCAGGCAAGCCTTGCGGCAATCACGACGCTTTTCGGGGTTTGACAGCCAAAAATCGATTTGCCGCGCAAGATCTGTCGGTTGATTGTAATGAAACAGGCAGTGCGGTTGCGGCGCATAGTACCGTGTCGCGCATCGCGGCGAATCGGAAATAATCGGCACAAGTCCGCAGGATATTGCCTCCAGACAGGCAATGCCTTCCGCCTCTATTTCGGCGGGATGTACGTAAAGGTCGGCAATATTGAGCAGGCGAAGCATTTCATCGCGAGAAAAGAAGGAGAAAATCGGCGCAAGCGGCAATTTTTTTGCATACGTCCGCAATCGCTCCTGCTCCGGTCCCTTGCCCGCAAAAACCAAGCGAATACGGTCCTTGTAAGCAGATGCCGCCACGGCATCAATCAGAACACGATGCGATTTTTCGGGCGAATACCGTCCCGTGAACAAAATCAGAAATTCTTTCTCGTAGCGCGGTGCGCGGACAAAAGGCATGGGACCAACCGCATCGGCAACCCCGTTGGAAATTACATACCCATTGGTCTTTCCGTACATTTCTTCGTATAAATCGCGCAAATAGGCGGTTGGGTAATGAATGGCGTCACAATCGCGATAGAAAGAGGCAAAATAGGCATAAATCAGACGGTTCACGGGTGCACAATTTTGCATTTTCAGATGAACACTGACATTTTCGGCTAACGCATGGAAGCCCGCACTGACCGGAATGCCTTCCTCCCGTGCCACCTGCAGGGCGCATCTGCCAAGCGGAAAGGGCAACATAATATGGACAATATCGGCACCCCGAACCGCCATACGCACAATGCGCTTTTCGGGGCGCGCAATCACCACGCCGACACGCGCCACGTATCCGTTCAGCGGTCCCGCATTCAAACGGGGGACGACATAATAACCCTCCTGCCCCATTCGTTCTGCGTCCGGGCAAAGCACGCGCACCGTGTGCCCCTGCGCTTGCAAATGGCGAATGAGATTCATGGCGGCAATGGTTACTCCATTGTTTTCCGCACCGAGTACATCACTGACAACCGTTATAATCATTTTGCTTCTCCTTTTGCGCTTTCTCTTGCCAAGCCGTCACCTGTCTTTTGCTCTTCCGCGCCCCAATCCTGCTTTTTTCGATATTCCCTGTAGGCATAGCTGTTTTCCCGCTTGACAGTCTCACACATGAAATTGTAAATGCAATTGCGCATTTCCCTTTTGTCGGCACATGCCGTCGGAAAAATCGGTTCGGACAGCGTCACGGTAATCAGCGGCGGCAAACGGCGCAAAATTTTGCGACGGCGATAGGTAACCGTAAACCCCACCGCAGGCAATCCGCTTTGCATGGGATAACAAAAGGAGGCATCGGAATAGGGTCTGATACGGTTATAATAGGGCCAAATATGTGCTTCGGGATAAATGGCAATCGGCTGTCCGCTTGCGGCGCGTGCTCGCACCGTTTGCAAAAACAAAACGCGTCCGCGCGGCGTATCGGAAAGCGGAATGCCGCCGAGCATGGCAACCAAATGTCGTATGATGGGAATTGAAACCGCATCTGCCGAGGTGATAACAGAGGCTCTGTGCGGAAAGGCGATTACGGCAGGTAAAAAGGCATCGGCTGCGTATTGGGTGTGATTTCCGTACAGAAAATAGGCACCGTGCAAGCCGCGCAAAGCGCGTCTGTTTTTTATGCGCAAGCCGAAACACAGCTTCAAATACAGCCATCCGAGCGGCAGTGCAACCAGGCGATACAAAAGGAAGGAGAAAAAACGCCAAATCGGGTTTTTATGCCGATAGCGATAGTCCGCTCCCACCTCTTTTGCTTGAATTTTGCCGTGTGTTGCCGCAAAATCGTCACTCAGTTCATCTGTATAATAAATCGCCCGATCTGTCATGGTTTCCCCTCGTGTCCTACTTTCCGATTTGCAGACGCCCCGATTCTGTCGCCACCCGAAAATCGGGGATGTCCTTCCTCTTTTATTATAGCGCGCATATAGACGGGATTTGCACGGACAATCCCCCTTTTTTGTGCAAAAATCAGACAGATTACGGAAATCTGCCTGATTTTATGCCTATTCGGTTTTGGGTGTTATTTAGGTCTTACGGCAAGGTAACATCCACCACCCACGGCAGGTGATCCGATGTAATCAATGCACGCTGTTCGGTTACCGCAAGATAGCTGTTAACCGTCATGTTTTTGACAAATGCATGGTCAATAATGTTGATAACTTCGGCTTCGGGATCCGGCTTTTTCGGCTCTCCCGCCTGATAGGTTCCGCTTTCTTCATCATAGGTTGCATATACGCCGTAGTACCAATATTCCTCATATTCTGCCGCCGCAGTCGCCGCAAGGGTCAAGGAATCGCACAAAAGATTGTACGGGTCCGAATTCGGACGGCAGTTCAAATCGCCGCCGAAAATCACGGGAATGTCCGCATATTCCTCTTTGGATGCGCAAACACGGTCGATGAGCGCCAACACTCTTTGCGCGTTGTCCACACGAACGGTATTTGCCTCTTCCACGGTCAGTTTTTTGGTGTCGGTCCACATAAAATGCGTATTGACGCAAAGGAAAATCTTTCCCGTGCTCTTCTGCTCGAAAACTGCCCAGGTTGTCGACTTGGTGTTGTCGTTGTTGCCGTAAAGCGATTTGCCGTCCACGTCAACATATTCGGGATAAAGCTCCCCGCCGCTTTCAAGCAGATTGAGTTTGTCGGTGCGATAGAACATCGCTTCACAGTTAATACTTTTACCGCGATAGACACAGCCGCTTCTCCCTTGTACCGGTACCTCGGCATAGCCCTCTTCCAAAAGAAGCTCTTTTTCGTTTTCGCGATGGCGAGAGTCAAATTCCTGCGTGCAAAGCACGTCGGGCGTGGCATCCACAATCATGGCAACCTGCTGTTTGTACCGATCGGGAATGGAATCCAATTTGCCGTAGCCGTAGACATTGTAATACATCACACGCAAGGCGCCGGTGTCCTGAGGGGTTTCCGGTTTTGTTTCGGCATTTGTGGTATCTGCCACAGGGGTATCTGCCGCGGTGGTATCTTCGGCAGTCGTGTCGGTGTTTTGGGATTTGTTCCCGTCGCAAGCAACCGCCATGGGCATTGTGCAAAGCAAGCAACCAAGCACAATCATCCGCCATATTTTTTTCATTTTGAAAATCCTCCTGTCATAACGCACCCGTATGCGCAGAGTGCGATTATTATCTATAGGATACCATATTTGTGCGCGTTTGTCAAGCCCTTTTTTAAGGAACCACTGATTTATTCGGCGG
>CAZMAZ010000194.1:0-3451 GCA_964564255.1 uncultured Clostridium sp.
CTGTTTACTCTCCGATTTTTTGTTTTTATTTTCCGACATTTTTGGCTTTTATCCGTTCCCGTGTGCCGTCCGGACGGACAATCACCGTGTGTTCCAAATCATTGGTCAGGGAGGCGCGAATTTCTTGCAGATATTCACTCCGCAAAAGGGCGCGTTCCGCAAGTTCTTCCTCGGTTAAGGATTCGCCGCGCTTGACGCGACGTGCCAGTTCGTTGATACGGTCGATTTTTTTCTGTTCCATGATATAACCTTTCTTTTTAGAGGTGCCCTTTTACCGTTTCCGCTTGTTTCAGTCACTTGTGTAAAGGCGGTAAAGATCGGCATACATGCCGCCCTTGGCAATCAGCTCCGCGTGACTGCCTTCTTCCGCAATGCCGTCCGCGGTCAGAACCAAAATGCGGTCCGCATTACGAATTGTGGTCAGACGGTGCGCAATGGTGATGGTGGTGCGTCCCTTGGCAAGCCGTTCGAGAGATTGTTGCACAAGGCGTTCGCTTTCATTGTCCAGCGCACTGGTTGCCTCGTCCAAAATCAGAATGGGAGGGTCCTTCAGGAAAACGCGTGCAATAGAGATTCGCTGTTTTTGCCCGCCCGACAGCTTGACGCCGCGTTCGCCGACGTAGGTATCGTAACCGTCGGGAAGCTCGGAAATAAAGGCATCGGCGCCGGCAAGTTTGGCTGCCGCTTCGATTTCGGCATCGGTTGCATTCGCCTTGCCGTAGGCAATATTTTCGCGAATACTGCCCGAAAAGAGATAAACATTTTGTTGCACGATACCGATTTGCCGACGTAGGGAAGCAAGTTTGATTTTTTCAATGTCTTGCCCATCCAAAAGGATTTTGCCGTCCTGAATGTCGTAGAAACGGGGAATCAGAGAACACAGCGTGGTCTTTCCGCCACCGGACGGACCGACAATGGCAACGCTTTCCCCCGCACGAATATGAACAGAGAGCGCGGTTAATACGTTTTTGCTTTCTTCCGTGTAATGGAAGGTAACATTTTCAAAGGTCAGTTCGCCCCGGCAGCTTTTGATTTCCTGCGCATCCGGCGCATCTTGAATGTCGGGATGTATATCCATAATTTCGCAAAAGCGTTCGATACCGGTCATGCCGCGCTGGAATTGTTCGGTAAATTCCACAATGCGGCGAATTGAGGTAAACAGCACCGACACGTAAAGCAGGAAAGCGGCGTAGTCGGCGGGGGTAATCGAAAGGACATGGTCGCGCGGCAGACGCAGGAAAAACGCACCTGCCACCACGACAATGATGTAGAGCATTCCCTCAAAAAAGCGGGTCATGCATTGGAACATGCCCATGACCTTGTAGTTTTTCCGCTTGACCTTGAGGTAATTCTGGTTGCCGTGATCAAATTTGGCTTCCTCCAACGGTTCGTTGACAAAGGAGCGCACCTCGCGTATGCCAAGCAGACTGTCTTCAATCTGCGCGTTCAGTTCGCCGACGCGCACGCGGGATTCACGGAAGGTTGTCTTCATTTTGCTGTTAAAATGGAAGAGCACAATCACCATAACCGGAATCAGGGCAAAGGTAATTAGGGTTAAAAGCGGATTGATGGTGCAAAGAATGATGCAGGAGCCGATAATTTTGACGGCGGCTATGAAATATTCTTCGGGACAGTGATGCGCAAATTCGGTAACATCAAAGAGGTCACTGGTAATGCGTGACATCAACGTGCCGATTTTGGTATTGTCATAAAACGCAAAGCTCAATTTTTGCAGATGTGCAAAGAAATCGCGTCGCATGTTGGTTTCGATTTGACATCCCATGACATGTCCGATATTTGCCATATAGTAATAGGCAACCGTGTCGATGAGACGCATGACCAGATATGCCACACCGCAGATTACAATCAGACGGACGGTCAGCGCCTCGGCGCCGCCATCCGCCTTTCCTGTAATTTCACGCACCAGCATGGGGAGCAAAAGCTCGGAGCCGGTGGTTAGGAGTGCGCAAAACAGGTCAAGAAACAGAACCTTCCGATAGGGTCGGTAATAGGGGAGAAAGCGTTGAATCAGCGTAAAAATGCCGACCTTCCCCTGTTTTTTCTGATTTTTCTTCATGATTTAACTGTTTGTGTTCCTTATTTATTTGATATTGAAATGGAAAAGGAGGAAAATGCCGGCGCACCAAAGAAGGGTAAAGAAGGGAACCAATACATAGCATTGCCAATGCTTGGTTTTGTGACGAATGCCGAGCATGGTCAAAAACATGCAAAGTCCGCCGCCCAGCAAAGGGAAAACGACAAAGAGCCGTTTTTCGGGGACGCGCAAACGCACATCGTTCTTGCGAGAGACGCGTTTATCGTAAACGCAAACACAGATCGAGATGATTGAAATAACCGCGATCCAAGCAAACACGATACTGCGAATCGGATAAGAAGCGATTAAATCCCACATTTCGGCACGTCCTTTCAGCCCTTAAAGCTGTCCTTGAGGGACACGGTGCGGTTGAAGGTATTTTCGTATTTGGTATCCATGCAGAAATAGCCGCAACGAACAAACTGGAAGCGGTCGCCGGGATGTGCTTCCGCCAATGACGGCTCCAGCTTTGCATGTTCATAGACAGTCAGAGAATGCGGATTGATATAATCGGTGTAGTCCTTGCCCTCTTCGCGGTTTGCGGGATTTTCCAGTGTGGTCAGGTTATCAAAATAACGCAGGGAAGCATCTACCGCATGGGGAGCGCTGACCCAGTGAATGGTTCCTTTAATCTTTCTGCCGTCAATCGGATTGCCGTTGCCGGTTTCGAGATCGGCGGTTGCGTGGATTTCTTTGACCGTTCCGTCATCATTTTTGACAATTTCGCCGCAACGGATGATATAGGCACCCATCAGACGCACCTCGGCATCCGGCTTGAGACGGAAGAACTTGGGAGGCGGAACCTCGGCAAAATCATCCGCATCGATATACAGCTCGCGCGTAAAGGGAACAGCACGCGTTCCCATTTCGGGGTGTTGCGGGTGGTTGGGCAGGTCAAAATATTCGGTTTTATCGACAGGATAATTGTCAATGATGACCTTGATAGGCTTTGTGACCGCAATACGGCGCGGTGCGGTATCGTTCAGTTCGTCGCGAATGCAGGCTTCCAACTGCCGAATGTCGACAAGCGAATCGGACTTGGCGACGCCGGTGCGTTTGATGAAATCCAGGATTGCCGTTCCGGTGTAGCCGCGGCGGCGCAAGCCGCAAAGTGTCGGCATACGCGGGTCGTCCCAACCGTCTACGCATTCGGATGTGACCAGTGTGCGCAAAAAGCGCTTGGAAAGCACGGTGTAGGTGATATTCAGACGGGAAAATTCAATCTGTCGCGGGAAACCGACGGCATTTCCGGGAATGTCGACATTGTCGCGTACCCAGTTGTAGAGCGGACGGTGAATTTCATATTCCAGCGAGCAAAGAGAATGCGTGATTCCTTCCAGTGCGTCCTGAATCGGA
>CAZMAZ010000195.1:0-3425 GCA_964564255.1 uncultured Clostridium sp.
AAAAGATGTGCCGAAGATGTACCGCCGAATAAATCAGCGGTTCCTTAGAGCATTTTCCCCAACCTATTCATCATATCGCGCTTGTGCGCCGTCATTGAATGCGCGTATCTTGTCAATGTAACCGTCGGATTCTTATGCCCCAAAACCTCGGCAAGGGTCTTAACATCCATACCGCATTCCAGTGCCCGTGTCGCAAAGGTATGACGAAGTGCATGAAAATTTCTGTGCGGGATTCGCATCTTTGCCTGTAAAAGCTCAAAACTGCGCGCATAGGAACGTTCCGAAATCGGTTTTCCGTCACTGGCAATCACCCAGCCGCAACAGCTCTGCTTTTTCATGTCACGCAAAATCGAAAGCAGATTGCGCGGGATGGGGATCACACGCTTGGACGAAGGCGTCTTCGGCGTCCCGACAATTCGCACGGCACGGTTTTCCTCGTCCCGTCCCTGGTGGCAGGATTTGGTTATGTGCATTGTCGCGCTTTTAAAATCAATGTCATCCCAGGTCAAAGCCAAAAGTTCGCCAATCCGCAACCCTGTGTAAAGGCAAATGACAATTCCCTTCATCTTCTCCCGTCGATCGCTCAGCGCGGCCTTTTCCAGCCATTTTTGCTCGGTCTTGCTAAAACAGACAATCTCGGAATCCGGAATCTTGGGCCGCTTGATGCGATCCGCCGTGTATTCCTTCAATTCCCCCATCCGATACGCCGACTTCAAGCCGCTTTGAATCACCGTAATCACGCAGTTCACCGTGCTCGGTGCCAGTCCCTCGCCTGTTCGATCATTGCCGTGCTGCAAAATATCGGTCACAAAGCGTTGCAAAACCATGGGCGTCAGCTCTTCCAGCTCGTATTCGCCGAGTTTCGGAATCAGTTCCGTCTTGCAAAGCGACCCGTACTTTTCATAGGTTCTGATCTTGTCGGTTACCTTCACGTCGTTTTCCAGCCAAAAATTCAGCCATTCACAATATTTCATTTTTTGCTCCTTTCGCAACTTGTGATGTAATTATTATACATCATTCGTCAAATTTCGTCTTCTTTTTCTTGCGATTTTCCAATATTTTCCTTGCTATTACCGGTTTGCGGAAAACTTTTCCGCAAACTATTGCTTTTTATCCGCAAAACGGTTATAATAGAAACAGCAAAAATGAAAAACAGCGGTCCCGTCTGTCAGCGAATACGAAAGGAAACAAAAATGAACACTTTTATGTATTATTTATGTGTCCCGCTGGGATATGTCATGAAATGGTGTTGGACTTTTCTCGGGAATTACGGATTGGCAATTATCCTGTTTACCCTTGCAACTAAAATTGTCTTACTGCCGCTTTCCGTATGGTTACAGTACAACTCCATCAAGATGGTCAAAATTCAACCCGAGCTCAATCTGATCAAAGCCAAATACTACGGCGATGCCGATCGTATCGGCGAAGAACAATCCAAATTGTTCAAGCGTGCCGGCTATAATCCGTTCGCTTCCATCTTCCCCTTGCTCATTCAAATCTTCCTTCTGCTTTGTGTCGTGGAGATTATTTATCACCCGCTTACTTACATTTTGCATTTGGACAACGAAACCATTCAAGCACTTGCCGGTTGGGCAAATGTCGATTCTACGTCCTCTTCTTGCCAGCTCGTAATTCTCCGCACCTTGCGAGAGGTCGGTTCCCCTGCCTATGCACTGCCGGAATTGGCACTGCCGGACTACGATGTCATGGCGCGCCTTGCCGCCCCTTTCTGCGGCTTTGACCTGTCCCTGGTTACCGTAGAGGCAAAAGGTATCACCTTCTTGGTTCCGTTCATCGCCGGGTTGTCTTCCCTTTTGTTGTGTGTCGCGCAAAACTTCCTCAATCCTTTGCAAGCAGAGCAAGGGAAATGGAATAAATACGGCATGACGGTTTTTTCGGTCGGTCTGTCCGTTTATCTCGGTTGCTTTGTCCCCGCGGGCATTGCCCTCTACTGGCTGGCATCCAATCTGCTCGGCATCCTGATGCAGCTCCTTTTGAACCTAATGATCAACCCCAAAAAGCATATCGATTATGCGGCGTTGGAACAAAGTCGCACCGCCTTGGCACAAATCAATGCTCTGGGCGCCAAAAAGAAAAAAACGCCCGAGGATCGCGTCAACGCGAAACGGGAGCGGGCGGATTATAAACGGTTTTTCAAAATTGTCAATAAGCATATTGTCATTTATTCCGAGCGAGGCGGCTTTTACAAGTATTACAAGGATTTGATCGAACAGCTTTTGCGCATGTCAAATGTCTCCATTCACTATATCACAAATGACCCCTCCGATCCGATTTTTGAGCTTGCGCAAAAAGAGCCGCGTATCAAACCGTATTATATCGGCATCAAGCGACTAATCACCTTGATGATGAAGCTGGAGGCAGACATCGTGCTCATGACCACTCCGGATCTGGAAAAGCTTTATATTAAGCGCTCTTATATGCGCAAGGATATGGAATATATCTATATCCCGCACGATTCCATGAGTACACATATGGGATTCCGCGAAGGCGCCCTGGATTGCTTTGATACCATTTTCTGCACGGGCCCTCATGTGGAACGCGAAGTTCGTGCCACCGAAGCCGCCTACGGATTGCCCGAGAAAACCTGCATTCCCTTCGGCTATCCGCTGATTTCTTCGCTGATTGCATCCGCCGAGCAGGAAAGCGCCTCGGCATCGACCGCCCCATCCGCACGTCGGGAAATTCTGATTGCTCCCTCATGGCAAGAAGACAATCTTTTGGACAGCTGTGTTGACAAATTGCTTGCCGAACTGCTCTGTCCCGCCTATCATGTCACTGTGCGCCCGCATCCCGAGTACATGAAACGCTATCCCGAAAAGATGCGCGCCATTGTTGACAAATACCGCGATAAAATCGGCGAGGGATTGACCTTTGAATTGGACTTTTCCTCCAATCGTTCCATCTATACCTCCGATCTTTTGATTACCGACTGGTCGGGCATTGCCGCCGAATTCTGTTATGCAACATTGAAACCGGCTCTGTTTATCAATACAAAAATGAAAGTGGAAAATCCCAATTGGGAGAAAATCGGTCTGACCCCGCTTGAAATTGAAATCCGCAATCAATTCGGCATAGCGCTGGACAAAGAGCAATTGAATCGCACCGCAGACGCCGTCCAAACACTGCTTTCCGAGCGTGACGAATACAGGGAGCAGATTTTAAATGTGCGCAACAGCCATCTTTATAACCTTGACGACCACGCGGCAACTGGCGCACGTTATATCCTAACCCGCATCAAGGAAATGCAAAACGCGCGTAAATAAGCGATAAAACCAATGTAAACGCATGAACACCAAACCGCCCACCCGCGAGATGCAGGCGGGCGGTTTTTTCATGAAAAATTATTTGGATAGGAGCAACTTTGGCTTCCATGTGAGCGTTTTCTTTTTTGACACGTGCGATAT
>CAZMAZ010000196.1:0-3378 GCA_964564255.1 uncultured Clostridium sp.
CAGCATCTGCTGCTTCCACGTCTTCCGCGACCTCTGCATCTTCCGCTTCCTCTTCGGCATTCTCAGCGTCCTTGAGCAGGGCACGAATGGAGAGAGAAACTCTCTGTCTTTCTGCGTCAATGTCAATAATCTTGGCATCGACCATCTGACCGATTTGCAGGACCTCTGCCGGCGCGCCGATTCTGCGATTCGCAATCTGCGTAATGTGAATCAAGCCGTCTACGCCTTCCATAATTTCGGCAAATGCGCCGTACTGCACCATGCTGACAATCTTAACCGACAGCACGTCGCCGACTGCATATGTATGCGTGAAAATGTACCAGGGGTTGGTTTCCTCGGTCTTGTAGCCCAGCGAGATGCGGTGCTTTTCCTTGTCAAAGCTCTTGACAAAGACCGTAATCTCGTCGCCGATGGAAAGAATTTCTGCGGGGGACTTGATACGCTTCCAGGACAGCTCGCTCTCATGGACCATGCCGTCCACGCCGCCGAGGTCAATGAATGCACCGTAGCTGGTCATGCTCTTGACCACGCCGGTATAGTACTTGCCCTCTTCAACGGTTGCCCAGAACGCATCTTCCAGTGCACGACGCTCTTCCATCTGTACCTGCTTGATCGAGCCCTTCGCTCTCTTACCGTCGCGAAGGTCGGTAATCTTCAGGCGGACATTCTGTCCGATCATGGTGTGCAGGTCTGTGTTCTTGGGGGTACCGGTCTGGGTTTCGTGTACGAAAACGCGCACGCCGCCGACGCTGACAATCACGCCGCCTTTGACCACCTCAATGACCTTTCCCTCCATAATTTCGCCGCTTGCTTTTGCGGTCTCCACGTTCTTCCAGTTTTTGTCGGAATCAACGCGCTTCTTGGACAGTGTTGCCATACCGTCCAAATCACTGACGCGGATGACGAATGCTTCGACGGGATCACCGATCTTAAACAGATCCGAAAGCTTTGCAGAAGGGTCATCGGTAATCTGGTCGAATTCGATTCTGCCCGTGACCTTAGCGCCAAGATCAAGCTGGATTTCGCCAGCACTGATCGCCGTTACATAACCGGTGACTGTATCTCCTGTATTTAAAGTTTTTGTGAGTGACTGTTCGAGCATAGATTCAAAGTTGTCATTTTCCATCATTTCGCTCATGGTTTGTTTAACCTCCTCTATAATACAGCGCGGCGTCGATGCACCGGCTGTGATTCCCACTCGCTGGTGGGCAAACGGAATCGGAATCCGAAGCTCGGCGGCATTTTCTATCCACAGGGTATCAACACAGTACGACTGACATACAGAGTAGAGCTTAGCAGAGTTGGAACTGTCCCTTCCGCCGATGACAATCATGAAATCATTTGCCTGTGATAAAAGTGCCGCTTCGCGCTGGCGCGAATCCGTAACACTACATATTGTATCAAAAAAAATCGCGTTTGTATAGTGGTTTTTGAAAAATTTTTTTGTTTTCATCCATTCGCACAAATTTTGCGTCGTTTGCGCGAGAACGATTGGCTGTTTTGACCCCGAGTTTTTCACGTTTTTTACATTACAAATGGTCTGCAATTCCTCTGCGCTGTCAAAAACATGAACTTCGCCTTTTGCACGGCTGACAATGCCCTGCACCTCGGGATGCTTGGCACTGCCGAGAATCCAGAGCGGGTGCGCGTCATCGGTATATTCCGTGACAATCTTATGGATTTTTCGCACATACGGACAGGTACAGTCAACAAAATGAAAATCGGGATAGGCTTGCTCACAAAAGCGCAGCAGCTGTTCGGTTTGCAGGGTCATGCCGTGTGCGCGCACAAACAGGCGGACGGGACGGTCGGGGTCTGCGCAGCGGCAAAGCGGTAAAATCTCCTCTTCCTCGATCATCCTTACGCCGTCCGATTCCAATTTGGCAAGGTAGTCGCGATTATGAATCAACCGTCCGAGTGTGACCACCGTTTCCCCGGGCGCACGGGCTTTGATTGCCGCCTCGACCGCTTGGGTTGCGCGGGTAACGCCGAAGCAAAAGCCGGCACTTTGGGCTACGGTTACAGTCACGTCGGGTCACCCAGTGCGCAGATGCGTTCGAAAATCAACGCGCCCATGCGATTATACTCCCCTGCCGCTCCCGGCACATAGCCGAGCTCCGCAAGCGTAAACGGCTCACCGAAGATGAGCTCCTTCTTACGGAAAAGGCGGGGACGGTTCCCTTTGGTTTTAATGTACGCCGGCAGAATCTTGACATTGGCATGCGCCGCTATCATGGCGACACCGGAACGGAATTTGGTTGTGCGCGGGTCCACGCCGGGGTAACGGTGCCCCTGCGGAAACATGCCGATGCTATATCCCTCTCTAAGCATTCGGATGGTATTGCGAATGGCGCCGACATCGGCGCCGCCCCGATCGACCGGATAAGCGCCGAGCGAACGGATGACCGGTCCGAGCGGCGGTCGAAACAGCTCTTTTTTGCCCATAAAGTGCGGCTGTTGGTAGCGCGTTGCGGCACACAGCCAAATCGGGTCTCTCCATGTCAGGTGATTACAGACGACAATATACGGTCCTTCTTCCCGTCGCGGCTCGTTTTTGCGATTGACCACACGCAAATGCGAGAAAAACCGCACCAACCACGCAAAAAGGAAATGCACCACGGTATACAAACGACTTTTCATGCTTGCCTCCCCGTTTTCTCGGCAATCAGCCGCAAAAGATACGAAACGCTTTCTTCAAAGGTATAGTCGGAATTATCGAACAAAACCGCATCCGCCGCCGCGACGGCAGGCGCCACGGCGCGTGTGGAGTCGTCATGGTCACGCTGTATCATATCGGCAAGCACGGCTGCAAGGTCGATTCCCTCTGCCATGCCCTTTTCCTGCAGTTCCGCCAACCGCCGTTTGGCACGTGCCTCCGGGGACGCAAACATGAAAATCTTGACGTCCGCGTCGGGCAGAATCACCGTTCCGATGTCCCGACCGTCCATAATGACGTCATGCTCCTGCGCAATTCTGCGCTGTGTCTGCAAAAGGTAGCTGCGCACCTCGGGGATGGCGGATACCTTCGACGCATACATGGAAATTTCCGGCTCGCGAATTCGCTTTCCCAGGTTCTCGCCGTTCAAATATACACATTGCTCGCCGTTTTCATGACATAGCTCGATTTTCATGGCGGGCAGTGTCGCAATTACCGCGGCTTGGTCGTCGGGCACAATTTCCGCTTCCCGAATCGCATACCCAACCGTGCGGTACAGCGCACCCGTGTCTACATATATAATGCCCAGCTGCTGCGCAACCGCCTTGGAAAGCGTCGATTTCCCTGCCCCGCTCGGGCCGTCAATTGCTATTTTCATTTTTTCTATCTCCTTTTTTGAGGTTGAAGTTCTTTTTTTCGGGGGCTCCTCGCCCCCGGACCCC
>CAZMAZ010000197.1:0-3278 GCA_964564255.1 uncultured Clostridium sp.
CGTTTTTCGGCAAGAAGCAGGCGGGAAAAGATGTGCCGAAGATGTGCCGCCGAATCAATCAGCTGTTCCTTAATTTTCTGAGCAGAGTTTTTACGCGAGTTGCGAATTTTGTGTCGACACGAGCAAATGCCGCATCAAATCCTTTGGAGTTCAAGAAACAATCCTTCATAATGTCGCCCATACCAAAGGTGCTGTAATATTGTGCCATGTCGTAAACGCGGTGAGCAAACACAATGTCCAGCATTTTCGCACTTTCCTCATCGCGGATGCCTTTAGAGGACAAATTGATGTCGTAATAAGCGGGTCTGACATATTTTTTGGAAAGCAATGCCATAGCTTCAATAGCGGAACCGATGGCTTCAAAATCGGCTTCATCAACCGACTTCGGAATGACCATGGTAGATGCAATGGCATGCACATAGGTCAAATGATATTCCTGCCGCGCATCGAATTTGGGCAACGGCAGAACGCCGAAATCATCATCCATCAGTTTGCGAAGCGTTGTAATTTTACTGGTTGATTCCACATAGAAAAGGGCTTGATTGGCGGCAAACATATCGCGACCGGTCGCCTCGTCGCCCTCACGGGAAATCCAGCTGGTTTGGGTGTTGCCGGTAAAGGATGCGATTTTATCCAGCAGCTCGCCGATTTTTTTCTTTTCGGTGCCGCCGATCAGAAGCTCGGGGGTATCGCCTTTTGCATCTATGTATTTCAGATTGCTGGCATAAAACAGCATATTGCCGAGTGATGTCGTGGAAATCAGACCGTAGGTGTCTCCGCTGTCTGCAATGCCATCACCGTTGACATCATTTGCGACATCTTCCATCAACGCAATCATTTTGTCCAGCGTCCATTCGTTGTTATTCACGACATCGTACATGTTTGGCAGAGTTTTGGATTCCGCCACATTTTTGGAATACAGTGTCAGGAAACTGCAATCGTGCGCCATGTAATTGATTTCACTGTTCATAAAGTACACGCCGCCGGCAAGCGTCAACTCACGTGTTCCTTGATCCCACCATTCGCCGTCAAGAGATAAAGAGAAAACATGATTGAAATTATGCAATTTGGCATCGGTTGCAAGAGAGCCTGCATCCAGCGCATGCGGGAAGGCAATGCAAAGATTGGAGGATCCCGCAGAGGTTTGGTTTTTCACCTCGGAAATGACATCGTTGACAGGATTGACATAGTATTCCAAACCGCACAGCTCGGAAAGCTCTGTGTTGCGCAAATATACGGCATCCTCCAGCGGTTCACTGCTGGTTTTGTCTTGTTTCAATTCTTTGACCGAATTGCCGACATTATTGCGCGTTACAACCATAAAGGTGTTGTTTCCACCGCTGTTTTTGAATTTGTTACTTTCGAAAAAGAGCTTGATTTGCGCAAGACCGCTCTCAATCGGATCTGCTGCGGAGGAATCCTCTTCGCTGTTTGCCGCTGTTGTACTGTTCGGCTTTGTGTCGTCAGGCGTGTCCGATTGGTTTGCACAGGCAAATGAGAAGGGAAGGAGCATCAAAAGACAAAGTAAAAGACAAAGTGCTTTTTTCATGGTGTTTGGTTTTGCTTTCGCTTTTTGCGAAGGCTTCCTTTCTGTCCGTCTGAGGACGTTTGTCGGGAAATTGCCGCAGGATAGAAGTGTTTTTTTGCAATATCCCATTTTGGTAATCGGATATAACAGTTCCGATGCGTTTTTAGAACGGCAATCCGGTTAAACGGTCGGAGATGTCTTATTGTAATGACATTGCTTATTTGAGATTGCCGAGAAGTCTTTTCAGATTTTTATCGAAGTTTTTGGCCTTTCTGGTCCAGGTACTTTCAAATCTGGTGTTGGGATTCAAAACGCAATCACCGATAACATGAGCCATACCGAAGGTGGAATCGTAGTACTGTGCCATATCGTAGACACGGTGTGCAAACAGGATGTCCAGCATTCTTGCGCTGTCTTCATCACGCGTGCCCTTGGAGACTAAGTTGGTATCATAGAAGGCGGGTCTGACATGCTTCAGAGAAAGCAGAGCCATTGCTTCAATCACCGTACCGATGTCATTGAGCTGATTGTCATTTCCGATTTTCGGAATAACCATGGTGGAGGAAATCGCATTTGTCCAGGTCAGATAATTTTCCTGCTGGGAATTCCATTTGGGAAGCGGCAATACACCGAAGGGATCGGTCATGGTTTTGCGCAAGTTGAGAATGTAACCGGCAATTTCCATATAGAAGAGAGACTGGTTGGCAGAGAACATATCCTGACCTTCCGCCTCTTCGCCCGACTTGGATACCCAGGTCTTTCCGCTGGTGCCGATGAAGGTTTCTACTTTGTCCAAAAATTCACTGATTTTTTGCTTTTCGGTGGTGCCGATGGCGATCATAGGTTCGCCGTCTTCAATTTTGATGTACTGCAGTCCGATTCCGTAGAACAGAATACTTCCGATGGCGGAAGTGGTGATCAAGCCGTAGTCGTCACCGGCGTCGGCTTTACCGTCACCGTTGACATCGTTTGCAACATCTTCCATCAATGAAATCATTTTGTCCAGCGTCCACTCGTTGTTATCAACCATATCGTACAGATTGGGGATGTTTTTGGTTTCTGCCATCTTTTTGGAGTACAGGGTCAAATAGGAGCAACCGTGCACCGAGTAGTTTACATCGCTGTTCATGAAGTAAACGCCGCCCTTGAGGGTCAGCTCGCGTGTGCCTTGATCCCACCATCTGCCGTCGAGGTTCAAAGTTTCCACATCATTGAAGTCGTACAACTTTGCATCAGCGGCAATCGCGCCCGCGTCGATCATGTTCGGGAATGCGATGCAAAGATCCGATTGACCGGCTTGAATTTCCTGCTTTACAGCGGCATTTACATTATCCTGCGGGTCAACCTTGTATACCAAGGAACACAGATCTTCAAGCTCGGTATTACGCAGATATACCGCCTGCTCCAGCGGTTCACTGCTCTGCTCTTCCTGCCAAAGCTCTTTTACGGAATCTCCCACATTCTTGCGTGTTATAATCAGAAAGGTGTTGTTCCCGTTTGAATTTTTGAATTGAATGTCGATTTGTGCCAGTGCGTCTTCGATCTCATCGCCGGATCCCGTATCCTCCGGATTGCCGGCGGTTGTGTCGGCATTCGAATCCTTGGGGTCGTCTGTGTTGCCGGCACAGGCAAATGAGAAGGGAAGGAGCATTAAAAGACAAAGTAAAAGACAAAGTGCTTTTTTCATGAATTGTATTTGCTTTCGCTTTCTGCGAAGGCTTCCTTTCTGTCCGTTTGCGGACGTTTGTCG
>CAZMAZ010000198.1:0-3240 GCA_964564255.1 uncultured Clostridium sp.
TCAAGGCGTTTTCTTCGCTCTTTCGCTTCTTTCTTTCAAAAACCGAGCAAAAATCAAGTTTGTAAACAAATTTTAAGCAAATTTCGGACAATTCTTTTCAAAAATCCCTAAAAATTCACAGCCAGTTCACAAATTGAGTGTATACTATCCTTGTGTAGAGATAAGAGGTCGAAAGTGAGGGGTTCCCATGTTCAATATTCTTGTAATCGAGGACGACGCCAGCACACGTAAGTTAATGTGCGCTGTCCTTTACCAATACGGCTACAATCCGATTCCCGCCGAAGACGGTGTTGAAGGCTTGAATATTGTTGCCGAAAAGCAAGTGGATTTGATTATTTTGGATATTATGATGCCCCACATGGACGGGTACGAATTTACACAGAGATTACGGCAAACCGATTGCAATCTTCCGATTCTGATGGTTACCGCCAAGAGTGCCCCCGCAGATAAGCGCAAAGGCTTTTTGATGGGAACCGACGATTACATGACCAAGCCGGTCGACGAAGAGGAAATGATTCTTCGCGTCGGTGCCCTGCTCCGTCGCTCCCGCATTGCCAATGAGCGCAGACTGGAGGTCGGCTCCACCGAGCTTCTTTTCGACTCCTACACTGTCACCTGCGACGGCGTTCCGGTTGACATGCCGCAAAAGGAATTTTTGATTCTTTTTAAATTGCTTTCCTATCCCAATAAGATTTTCACACGCCGTCAAATCATGGATGAGGTTTGGCCGGCGGAAAGCGAAAGCGACGAGCGCACGGTCGACGTCCATGTCAGCCGCCTGCGTGAACGCTTCCTGGAAAATCCCGATTTCAGCATTATCACCGTACGCGGTCTCGGCTACAAAGCCATTATTAAAAAATGAAAAAACGCACTGTGAGAAAACAGCGATTCAAGGGATCGTTGCGAATCCGCGTCATCTTTGTTGTGTTTATTGCGACACTGCTTTCGGGTATTGTCACGAGTTTCCTCTTTTTGTTCGGCGGATATTTTGATTTTTTGCCGTTTCAATCCCCTACATCGGTTGTGCTGATTTTTTCGCTTTTGCTTTGCAGTGTCGTCATCGGAACCGTCTTTTCCTCTATCATTGCTCCGATTGCAATCAAGCCCTTTCGTCAGATCAAACAAGCCTCCGACCGCATTGCAAACGGCGATTACACCACGCGTCTGCCGGTTGCGGAAAAAGACCGCTCCGAAATCGCCTCTATTCTGCGCAGTTTCAACCACATGGCAGAAGAGCTTAACAGTATCGAGCTGTTTCGCAACGACTTTATCAACAACTTTTCTCACGAGTTTAAAACGCCCATTGTTTCCATCCGCGGCTTTGCCAAACAGCTGATGGAAAATGACCAATTGACCGACGAGCAAAAAAACGAATATCTGCGCATTATCTTTAACGAATCCGCGCGGCTTTCCCGTATGTCCGAAAACGTTTTACTGCTCAACAAGCTGGAAAATCAACAAATCGTATCCGACCGTACCCTGTTTTCTCTGGACGAGCAAATTCGCACCTGCGTTTTGCTGATGCAGAGGCAGTGGGAAGAAAAAGAGATTGAGCTGCGTCTGGAATTGGAGGAGGCTTCCTACTATTCCAACGAAGAAATGCTCTCACATGTATGGATCAATCTCTTCAATAATGCCATTAAGTTCACCCCTGTCGGCGGTATCATTGCAATCGATATGCACTGTGTGCCAAATTATGTATGTGTTGGCTTCTCGGACAGCGGTTGCGGCATGACCGAAGAGGTGCGTCGGCGTGTTTTCGAGAAATTCTATCAGGGAGATCCTTCTCACAGCATGCAAGGGAACGGAATCGGTTTGACCATTACCAATCGGATTGTCACGCTCTGCGGCGGCTATATCGCGGTAGAAAGTGCTCCCGGACAAGGATCTCGCTTTACGGTGGTTCTCCCCGCAACAGCGGTATCCGCAACTCCCGCAAACGCAAACGAAAGGCAACGCGTATGACAGATAAATCCAAGCATTCGGAAACCGAAATTCCTTCCGAGCCCCGGACCCGCATGAAAAAAGGAAAAGCGGCGCTGATTCTGTCGATTATCTGCGTTTTGATGTGCATCGCCTGTGCGCTCTTTGTGCTCCTTTTGTGGGAGCATCTGAAAAACCCGGAAGAGGTGCGCGCCTTTGTGCGTGAAAACCGCTTTGTGGGCGCTCTGGTCCTGATTTTGCTGAGCATGGTGCAGGTTGTCATCGGCATCATTCCGAGCGAGGTCATTGAGCTTGCCGCCGGCTATGCCTTCGGCACGTGGGAAGGTGCGCTTCTGGTCCTGTTCGGTATCACCTGCGGCAGTATCATTACCATTCTTCTGACCCGTCGATTCGGCAGACGGCTGGTAGATGCCTTCTACCCCACCGAAAAATTGGACGCTTTACCTGTCTTTGCGGACAAAACAAGACGAAATCTTCTGACCTTTCTTCTGTTCCTGATTCCGGGAACGCCGAAGGATCTGTTTACCTATATTATTGGTTTGACCGACATGAGCATTCCGCTCTATCTGCTTTTGACCACGGTTGCACGGTTCCCCTCGGTAATTTCTTCTACCGTCAGCACCGACAATCTGGCTCTGGGCAATTACGGAATTGCCATTATCGCCTTTGCCATTTCCGCCGTGCTCGGCATTATCGGTTCGCTTTTGTACAAGTCGCTGATCACGCGTCACAACAAAAAGCAGCAAAACCAAACCGGCGCGTCGGCACAGCCGGCGCCGACCGACCCGGACCAACCTGTCGAAAACGACAGCACGGACGGTGAAGACCGCCAAAGCGGCAAAGACGAAAAAAGCGGCGAATAGAAAAACAATTGCCGCAACCCTTACTTTTGATTATGTCGTTAAATGTGCGACGTGCTCCCGGAGCACCCCAAGGGTGCAACTGCTCTCGATTTTTGTTGCACCTGCGGGGGTCGCCACACAAAATTGCTTGCTTCTTTTCCTTTCCATAAAATAGCATTTGGCTACCCAAGGATGCGACCTTTCGTCTTTTCGTCGCATCTGCGGGTTGCCGAAAGCCACCCCACAAAGTGATTTTATCCTTTCTTTTTCATACATACCCCCATAGCTTTAGGCTACCCAAGGATGCGTTTTTTTCCTTTCTTTTCGCATCTGCGGGTACCTAAGCTGTCGTGTCAAAACATTCTCCTTTCTTTTTGACACAGACAAATCAGCTTCGGCTGCCCAAGGATGCGTTTCCTCCCTTTTCATCGCATCTGCGGGCAGCCGATTTTTT
>CAZMAZ010000199.1:0-3214 GCA_964564255.1 uncultured Clostridium sp.
TGCCCGATGCCGGACAGGGTATCGTTTTTGCGAACAATATAGCCGATTTCCATGACATCACGGGCGCAGGGGTCGTCCTCCGCAAAGGGAATTGCCACATAATCGTCGCCGTTCAGCTCCTCGACAATAATACCGGAACAGATGGTGTAGCCCTGCAGTCCGACCATTAAATTACAAATGGTGGCGCGGTCACAGGCTTTGATAATGCGCGGGTAATCGTAGGTGCTCAGCATTTCCTCCGCAAAGTAGAAGGAGCTGTTGCCGCCCTGCTCAAAGGAGAGGCAGGGGTAATCGGCAAGATCGGAGAAGTGCACACTGCCGAGCTTTGCCAGCGGATGGTTTTTGCATACGTAAATATAGGCACGAATGTCAATCAGCTTGTGAAAGACCAGATTGCCGGTGCGCAACAGCTTGCCGATGGCGGCGCGGTTGAAATTGCTCAAATACAAAATACCGATTTCACTGCGCATGGTGGCAACGTCGTCAATCACATCCTTGGTCTTGGTTTCGCGCACCGCAAATTCATATTGCAGTGTGTCAAATTGCTTGACCGTCTCGATAAACGCCTTGACGGCAAAGGAATAGTGCTGAGCCGATACACAGAATTTCTTTTTGAGATTACCGCCGCGCCCGTATTTCTCCTCCAGCGCCTCGTATTGGCTGTAGAGCTGTTTGGCATAGGGCAGAAATTCCGCGCCGTCGTTGGTCAGGGTGACGCCTCTGCCGGTGCGATGAAAGATGGTGATGCCCAGTTCTTTTTCCAGCTCCTTAACAGCGCTTGTCAGTGACGGTTGCGCAACATACAAAACCTCGGCTGCGCGACTGAAGGAGCCGGTCTCGGAAATGACAATGGCATAGTGAATCTGTTGCAGTGTCATGGCGTGTTCTCCCGGGCGTTATAAAAGAATGAAAGCTCGGTTCCGTAGCACCATTTTGCCGAGGTCAGCTTGCCGAAAATGTATTTGTCGGAAGCGGATTCGCACATCACATACAGCTTGCCGTCGCAGATGACGATTTCCTCCGACATGGGGGCAATCTTTTTCTCGCAGAGCAGGGAAGAGGAATCCAAAGCGTAGAGCGGCAGTGCGGTTCCGAGTACCGTGATTTCTCCCTCACAGGTTTTTTGCCCGTCGTAGACCGAAATGTGAGAAAAGGTGGGGCCGTAAGAGGTGGAGAGATAAACGGTATCGCCGTCGAGATACAGTCCTTGAACCAGGTCGGGCAGAGAATAGGCATACAGCGGCGTCGGGGAGATGCCGTAGGGCGCCGTCCCGTCAAGTGCATAGACCAGAGCAAGCGCACGATTTTGGTCGCCCGCGGTTGTGGTTACCGCATGCGATGCGGGGGTTTCATAGTTGCCCGCGCGGTAAAATTCGCCGATAATCAATCGGTCTCCGACCACCGTCGTAAAGGCGGGGTGGAGGCAATCCTCGTCCGAGAGTGCGGTGGAAAAGGTGCCGATTGCCACGACGACATCCTTGTCGGATGCGTTACGAATATCTTCATATCGGTAAACATAGAGACAATTGTCCGAGCCGTCGGCAACGTAAAGATACTTTCCCGCGGAGTCCAGCGAGATGCCGCCCGCGTGCCCGGTGTAGGGAACGCCGTCGGCTTTGTATTGAGAAAGCGTTTTCAGTCGGTCGCCGCTTGCACGGTCAACCACATAAAGGGGAGAGGCGGCACCGTCGTTTCGGTACCCGGTGACCAGGAAGCAGTCGTTGGCGGCATCGTATTCCAGCCCTTGCGCGATAAAGCCGCCGTGCGTGTCGGGAATGCAAAATCCCTTTTCGGAAGCGGCGTAGTAGCCGGCAACCGGCAGACGGAAGTACAGACGGACGCAAAGCAGGAGGAGAAGGATGACGGCAAGCAGAATGCCGACAATCAAAAGCAGACGTTTTATCGGTTTTTTCATGGCTTTTATAGGGTCGGCGCGGCTGCCTGCGCGGATTCGTTTGCCGCTTTATCCGCAAGACGGTAGGACTGCGCATGATATTCGGAAACGGCAAGGACGGTTTCGCCGTCAATCTGCAGAGCAGTCGGATGAGAGAAGCGAACGGTAATGTCCTGTCCGGTCAAAACCTCGCACATGCTCTTTTTCAAATGTTCGCCTTTGAATATGTTCGGGAAGTTCATAAGGGTAGCCAGCTTGCCGGAGTCGTGCCATACCAGAACCGAAAGGGTGCCTTCCGGATTGTTGCGAACCTGATTCGGAGTGGCAATCATGCCGCCGCCGTACAGACGACCGTGCATGGTCGGTGCCAGCCATACCTTTTTGTATTCTCTGGTCACGCCGTCAATGGTAATGGTCGCATCGGCAGGCTTGAAGTGAAAGAGAAGTCCGAAAATGGCGATTTTGGTGTAATTGACCGGCTTGTCCGATGAGGCTTTGACGCGATCTCCCTCTTCACAGCAGTAGCCGTCAATACCGTAGCCGACGCCGTTTAGGAAGCGATAGCGTTCTCCTTTGACCTCAACGACAGGCAGATTTTGCAAATACGAATTGATGAGAATGGGATGATCGGTGTCGGAGGCAACATCGTGCATGAAATCGTTGCCGCTTCCGCCGTGCCAGTAGAGAATGTCATTGGAAATGGAGATTCCCTCGGTTTCGTTGATAAAACGATTGAGCGTACCGTCGCCGCCGGCAATCATCAGGCGCTCGTCGGAGGCAAGCACCTCGGAAAAGAAGGTCGGATAGGAAACGGTGGTCATGTCGTAGAAAGTGCAGACATCCTCGGGGTAGAAGGCGCAAATCTGTGCCTCTTTTTCGGGCGTCCAGCCCTGACCTGCGTGCGGATTGTACAGAACTCTAATCATGGTCAATACTCCTTTTTGTTGTTTCTGCCCGTATATGTGGACATTTTGTAACTATATTATAACATGATGCACGGAAGCAGGCAACAGACAGATGCGAAGAAATGACTAAAAAAGAGGGGAAAAAATTTTTGTTTTTTTGAAAATTTTTCGAAAAAACCTATTGCAATTTGCAAAAGGATGTGGTATAATAGTAGGGTAGACCGAACGGCCCCTTAGTCAAACGGCTAAGACGTCGCCCTCTCACGGCGAAGATATGGGTTCGATTCCCGTAGGGGTCATACAAAAAGGTTGCCTTTCAAGGCAACCTTTTTGTATGACCCCTACGCCCGAACCCATGCCCGTAACGCATAGCGTTACGGGCATGGGTTCGCATATCCCGCGAAGCCGTTGAAAG
>CAZMAZ010000200.1:0-1406 GCA_964564255.1 uncultured Clostridium sp.
GCTTGCCGATTTTTTGTGTGATACGCAATTTAATTTTTTGCAATGTCCCCGTCGGAGCAATGGACGGTATAATTGCCGGTCTCGGACCAGGAATACTGCGGAACCAGGTCGTTCCACTCTTCCACGGTGCCGCCGAAATAAATATCGGTCAGCTTTTTGCACCAGGAGCAGGCAATCGAACCGATGCTTGTCACCTTGCCGCCGATGGTCAGCTCTCGCAGGTTGTCACAGCTAAAGAACGCTTCCTTCCCGATGACGGTTACATTGTCGGGAATTTTCAATGTCTTCAGGCTGTCGCAATTGGCAAAGGCGTCCTCACCGACCATTTCCAGGCTTTCGGGGAGATTGATTTCGCTCAGCGCGGTGCAGGTGTTAAACGCACTCTTATTTATGATTGCCACGCCCTCCGACAGGGTCACGCTTGTCAGGCTTGTGCAGTCGCGGAATGCCTCTTGCCCTATCGTGTATTGGTCGGTAATGGTAACCGTCTTCAGCGTGGACGGCACCGTGCCGAACAGGTAGGAAAGCCGCTTGCTTGCAAGACCGTCGCGGTCGGAGCCGACAAAGGGCATGGTCATGTCGCGCAGGCGCGTGCAGTTTTGGAAGGTCTTTTCGCCGATTTGGGTCAGGCTATCGGGCAGAGTCAGAGAGGTCATGCTACTGCAGCCGGCAAAGGCTTGCTCACCGACGGTTTTGACATGCGTGCCGACCGAGAAGGTGCCGTCATCGTAACTGCACAGTCGCACAAGGGCACTGCATCCCGAGAAGGTGTTTGCGCCGATGGCGGTGATATTGTCGCCGAAGAAAAGCTCGGCAAGAGAGGTACAGTCGGCAAACAGGGAATCGGACAGGGTATTGACCTCCTGCGGGATATTGACGCTTGTCAGTGACGTGCATCCGTCAAAGGCATGTGCGCCAAGCTCGTAGATTCCGTCCGAAAGGGTGACGGTTTTCAGGGTGGTAATGCCCGAGAGGGCGCCGTAGGCAAGGCGCGAGGCGTCGGTGATTGTGATTTCGGTCAGTCTCTGCGGGAAATAATAGGTGGCGGAACCGGCAGATAAACCGATCCAAACGTCCTGATATTGATAGGTCTGCGTGCAGGCGTTGCCGGTGGCGCCGTCGGTTGCAAACAGGTAGCCGAGAATGGCTTCCTTGCACTCCGCGTCGCGGTCGGAGCCGACAAAGGGGAGAGTTAGAGAGGTTAGCTTTGTACAGCCCGCAAAGGCTTGTGCGCCGATGGTTTGCACGCTGTCGGGCACCGTGACCGAGGTCAGCCCCGTGCAGCCCGCAAAGCCGTTTTCGGCAATGGCGATGACCGGTGCGCCCTCATAGGAGGACGGAATCTCAAGGTCGCCGCTCGGCAGGTCGGACGTGTCGGCGGATACCGTGTAGCCCGAGCCGTTTGG
>CAZMAZ010000200.1:1506-3196 GCA_964564255.1 uncultured Clostridium sp.
CGCGCCGTATGCTTCTTTTTGGGGGCAGAGGACCGCGCAAGGCGTGCATTTTCTTCGGCTTGCCGTCTTTGCGCCTCTGCCCGCTTTTTGAGCAGGGCATCCGAGTCGGCACGCGACAGACCGCATCCGCGCTTGCGGCAAACATCGCCCGTGTTGGCGGTTTGGCATTCGGCGCAGAACCAGCGGCGGCGCTTGTAGCTGTCCTCGTTGCGGATATAGGCAAGGGTTTTGGAAATATCGCCGCGGAAGAGCACCAGCACCTCTTCTGCCAATTCCTGCGTGCAGTCCAGCTCCTCGCGCACCTCCCGCACCTTGGCGGCGGTGGCGTAGCGCTTTTTGAGGGAATCCCCGCCCGCCTCGGCGTCATGCGCGTCGGCTTGCGTGCTCTCGATTTCCTTTTCCTGCTTTGCCTTGCCGTTTTTGCCCTTTTGGTTTTGGGGCGTGGCAAGGATATTGGTAAGTGCGCCTTCCAGATTCGAAATAAGGGAGCGACCGTCGACAATGCCTTGCTCGTGGCAGAGCTCGTCGGGTAAAAGTCCGGGGGTAAAGCCGCCGGTGAAAATGGGGATAATGGCTTTGTCGCGGTTGTTTTGGGAGAAGCGCGCGAAGCGTCCCCATTCGTTTTTCAGCCATTGGGAGTCGATATATTCGCGCTTGGAGCAGATTAGAAGCAGGACGCGGGCGGTATAGAGTCCGTAGTAGATATTCGGCTCATAGGCGCGCACCGAAATATCCTGCAGGGAGCGCTCGCTGAAAAAGACGCGATAGTTGCGCGAAAGCTGGTTATAAAGCTCGTATCCGAGTTGGGTGTCCTTGGTAACCTCGCCGTTTTCGTCGGTTTTCTTGAAGCAGATGAAAACGTCGTAGGGCTTTTCGGTGTCTGCGATTTTGCGATAGGTTGCCTTTGCCGTATCGATGCGCTTGCCGAGTTCAAGAAAGACCTCGTATTTTTCGGGATTGTTCTTTTTGGCATAGTCGCAAGCTTTTGCAAAGGCGGCGGAGGTGTTCGTATCGCCGTCGGTGATGCGGTAGAAGGAAGGGAAGGTTTGCCCCTTGCCGTCGATTTCAAACAGCACATCCTGCTCGCAAAGGAAGAGCCCCCAGTAGGCGTCGGACAGGTCCGCGTCTGCATGGTTGCGTATGATTTGGGAAAAGAGCTCGCGCGCTTCGATAAACTTTGCGCATTGGCGCAGGTTGTTTGCCTGCCGCAGATCCATCATAATGGGTTGATTGCTTTCCACAACCGCTCTTTCGTAAATGGCGCGGCAAGATTTACACCTTGCGCGTGAGCCTTCAAATACAAAATCCTCTGCGCCGCATATATTGCATTTCAGATGTGTCCACAGTGACATTTCCTTTGTCCGCCTTTCGTTCTTTGTCGCTTTTGCGATACCGCTTTCAATATTATAACATGCCCGGCAGTATCTGTCAAGAGAATTTCCAAACTTTGTTTTCGGGGGGCTGCTTTCTTCCGGTGGGCTCCTCGCCCCCCGGACCCCCTCGCAGCCTTTCTTTCCCCGGGTGGCTCCTCGCCCCCCGGACCCCCTCGCAGCCTTTTGGAAAAAGGCTGGCGAAAACTTTTCAAAATGTTCTTGTACAAATCGTTCGGCTATTGCGATAGAATATTTTCTATTAAAATTGTAGTGGGGACCCCTACCCCACAGCGGACGGTAGAATGTAGGGCACGACC
>CAZMAZ010000201.1:0-3193 GCA_964564255.1 uncultured Clostridium sp.
GCCCGTGAAATTGTGCACATGTCCGAAGTTTTTCTTTTTGCCAAACTTTCCTTGCCAAGCGCGCGATTTTATGTTATAATATAGGATGCTGAATATGCCAACGGGGCAAATACCCCGATTTTTCACTGCACGAGGAGGAAATTCCAATCATGACCAAGCGGATTATCGCTGTATTGCTTTGCCTTCTGACCGTTCTCGGTTCACTGGCGGGCTGCGCCACTTATGATGAAAACGAGGACAAGGGTCAGTGTTTGACCATGTACTTGACACAGGATCTCTACAATTTGGATCCCATGTACGCTTACAATAACGAATCGACCTTGAATGTCGTTTCCCTTTTGTTTGACACGCTTTTCAAGCTGGATGCAGACGGAAACGTCACAAAGTCTCTTGCCTCGGGTTATACCATTAAGGAAGACGTCAACGCAAACGAGTACAAGATGTACATTACAATTGCCGATACCTGCTGGTCGGACGGCACGCAAATTTCCGCAGACGATGTCGTTTACGCTTGGAAGCGTATTTTGGATCCCGAATCCTCTTCGTCCGCCGCTGCCCTGCTTTACGACATTAAAAATGCACGCGAGGTCAAGGCGGGAGACTGCTCGATTGACGACCTGGGCATTTATGCGGAAGGAACACAGCTTCTTTCTGTCCAGTTTGAAGGAAAAATCGATTACAAGCAGTTTTTGCTCAACCTGACCAGTGTTGCTCTGGCACCGCTCCGCGAAAATATCACGGGCAAGAGTGATGACTGGGCAAAAAAGGCGGTTACCATGGTTTCCAGCGGCCCGTTCAAGCTCGGCAGAACCACTGTTTCCGAGACCAAGAGCGGCAAAAAATATTCGCATACCGGTTACCTGGAAGAGGTACCGATTCTCGACGAGAACGGCAAAGAAACCAGTAATAAACAGGGTGTCATTGCAACCGAAACAAAGGATTTCCCGGAATGGACGCTAACCAGCTTCACACTGGAACGCAACTCCTACTACCGCCGCGACAAAGAAAAGGATTCCATTAAAAAATCCGTTACCCCTTACAAGATTGTCGTGGATTGCTCCATGACCGACGAGGAAATCAAAGATGCATACGAAAACGGAAGACTGTTTTATATCGGGGATATTCCGGTTTCTCTGCGTGGCGAATACAAAGACCAAGCAGACATTGTTGACAGCATGTCCACCAATCTGATTGCGCTGAATCAAAACGCGCAAATCTCCAACAAAAAGACCGGCGAGAGCGAAGCGCTCTTTGCTGTCAAAGAGGTCAGACAGGCACTTTCCATGGCAATCGACCGCGACGCCATTGCCACATCGGTCGTCTTTGCCAAGGCGGCAAACGGTTTGGTTCCCGAGGGCGTTTTGGAAGTCTCCGGCTCCAAGACCACCTTCCGCGCAAAGAACACCGAAACCTATGAAACACTTTCCTATAACATCGAAAAGGCACGCACGCTGCTCAGCAATGCGGGCATTACCCCTTCCCATTACGAATTCACCATCACCTATGCCGCTTACGACGAGGTTCACACGCTGATTGCGGAGGCTGTTTGTGCCGCATGGAAGGCGCTCGGCTTCAATGTCACGCTGAAAATGCGCGGTGCTATCCGTAACCAGGACTTCTACAAATACACGGAATCGACTCCTACCGATATTTGCGACGACTTGTTTGAGTTGGATTTGACAAACGGCAATTACGAAGCCATTCTTTACGATATGACTGCCGTTTCGGCAGACGCGTTCTCGGTTCTTGCACCGTTTGCAAAAGGATTCTCCGGGGAAGCATATGCCTTTGAGCAGGACATTTGGGACGATGAAACCGATGAGGCGACAAGTTCCTCGAATGAAACCGAAACCTTTATCGGCACGACGCATGTTACAGGTTACAATAACGATACCTACAATCAGCTGATCTCGGATATTTTCGATGAAAAGACCACCAAGAACCGCACGCAAAACCTTCACAACGCCGAAAGCATTCTGATGGAAGATATGCCGGTCATCCCGATTCTGTTCAATCAGTACGCTACCTTGACCTCCGGCAAGCTGAAAAATGTCAAATCCGAATACAATTATCTTTCCAGCTTCACCAAGGCAAAGGTATCCGACAAGGTTTACGAAACCTATTTGACCGATATGAAGAGCTATCTGGAATCCTCCTTTACAACATTGACCTCCAAGACCATCTCTTCCATCTCTTCTTACAGCAAAAAGCAGTACGAAGACTTCACCAATGAAACCCATGTCTACTCCTTCATCTACGACTATTTCCGCGATAAGGAAGAGGCAAAGAACAAAAAATAAAGAACAAAAAATAATGAGAGAGTATCTCTGAAAATTCCCTTTCCGTCCCGCATATGCAAACGCAGGACGCAGAGACCGGACCGAGTCATGCATGCCGTGCTTGACTCGGTCTTTTTTTCTGCGCGGTATGTTTTGCGGACTTTCGGGGCACTTTTGCCGCACTTTTTTTGAGAAAAAATGCAACCGCCTATAGACAAGACCGCTTATTTGTGCTATAATAAGAGGTAGAAATTGCAGAAAAGCGGAGGATTTGCCGTGCGCATACGTAATTTGTGGAATGCCGACGCTGACGCGTACTGTTCCAACTGTTATCTCATCACCGACAACCGACACGGAATTATCATCGATCCCGGTATTTCCGCGTCCCGCATACAGGATGCCATCCGAGAAGAGGGCTGTGTGCTTGACGGCATTTATCTGACACACGGACACTTTGACCATGTCTTGTCCCTGGACACACTGCGCAGTCTGACCAATGCCCCTGTTTATATCCACGCGGCAGATGCTTCCATGCTTACCGACGGAACGCAAAACGCCTATTCCTTGTTTTTCGGTGAGGAACGGACCTGGCAGGCGGCAGACGGTCTTTTGCAAGACGGCGAAATCCGCACACTCGGCAACACTGCCTTTACTGTCATGCACACACCGGGACACACACCGGGGTCGGTCTGCTTCTGGTTCCCGACGGCACGTGCTCTAATCACGGGCGATACCCTGTTTGAAGTCGGGTGCGGGCGGTGGGATCTGCCCGGCGGTTCGCTTTCGGAATTGCGTGCGTCGATTCGGAAGCTGAAAGATTTTTCACGCACCGAAACAGAACAAAAGCCAATCTGCATTTTCCCCGGACACGGCGATGACAGCGATCTTGTCTATGCGCTGTTTTCCCTTCGCCT
>CAZMAZ010000202.1:0-3171 GCA_964564255.1 uncultured Clostridium sp.
AAAAAATGGAACAACAAGGCATTTTCGAACTGGCGGAAGCGCTGGGAAAGGAACTGAAGAAAGACGAGCGGCTGGTGCGGCTGGAGATTGCCAAGCAGGCATTTGACGCCGACCCGGCACTCAGCGCCATGATGGCGGAATACAATGTGCAAAACATGGCAATCGAAAACGCGGCAGGCGTCCCCACCGACCAAGGCGTGGATGTGACCCTGGTCGGACAGATTCAGGCGCGGATTGATGAGCTTTATCGGCAGATTACCACGCATGCGCTGTATATCGAATTGCAAAAAGCGCAGGACGAGGTCAACGAACTGATGAACGCGGTCAACAATACCATCACCTATCACATTACCGGAGAATTGCCGTCCTGCTCACATGACTGTGCCTCCTGCGGGGGCAGCTGCAAATCCTAAGGCAGAACGGAAGCAGAAACAAAGGAAACCGTCGGTTGATTCGGCGGCATCCATTACCAAAACAACCAAAGCAATCAATTTGAAAGAGAGGGCGGACAGAATGACACCGATGATGGAGCAATATCTCAGCGTCAAGGAGCAGTATCGCGATTATTTGCTGTTTTACCGACTCGGAGATTTTTATGAGATGTTTTTCGACGATGCAATAAAAGCGTCCCGCGCTATTGGGCTAACCTTGACCGGGCGGGACTGCGGGGAAGCGGAGCGTGCCCCCATGTGCGGGGTTCCGTACCACGCGGTGGACGACTATATCGGGCAGTTGATTGAAAAAGGGTTCAAGATTGCCATTTGCGAGCAGATGGAGGATCCCGCACTTGCCAAGGGCATTGTCAAGCGCGAGGTGGTGCGTGTGGTAACACCGGGGACCTTGATTGAGCCGGGGCTTTTGACCGACCAAAAGAACAATTATCTGTGTTCGGTTTGCATGAGCGAGACCGCATTCGGTGTCTGCTTTGCGGACGTTTCGACCGGGCAGGTGCTTGCCACCTCTCTGTCGGGAGAGGACCCGGAAGCTCGACTGCTGAACGAAATTGCGGCGTATGTGCCGAGCGAGGTGATTGTGAATCTGCCGATTTCCTCCTTTGCGCAGACAGCCGACAAGATTGTCAGCCGAACCGGTGCCATGATTGCGGACAAGCAGGCGGGACGGTTTGAAGAGGTGCCGGCGGCGGCGCTGGTACGAAAGCAGTTTGCCGAGACCATACGCGAGGAAGCCTTTGCGGATCGGGAGATGATTCGTGCCCTGGGGGCGATTCTGTCCTACATTGCCGACATGCAGAAGCGCGACATCTCCTATATCAAGGAGCTGCATATCTATCACGACGGGCAGTATATGGAGTTGGACATCAACACCCGCCGCAATCTGGAATTGACCGAGACCCTGCGCGCCAAGGAAAAGCGCGGCTCTCTGCTTTGGGTCCTGGATAAGACCCGTACCGCCCCCGGCGCACGCCTTTTGCGGCAATGGGTGGAGCATCCGCTGTTAAATATTGCCCGCATTACCAAACGGCAGGGCGCGGTAGAGGAGCTGCACGGACAGTTTCTTTTGCGGGAACAGCTGGGGGAATTGCTTTCCCATGTGCTGGATATGGAGAGACTGATTACGCGGATTGTATACGGCACCGCCAACGGCAGAGATTTGCGTGCCATTGCCGCCGGTGCGTCGGTCCTGCCCGAAATGCGCGAGCTTTTACGGGATTGCAAAAGCAGTGAGCTTTCCCGCATTCGCGACGACATGGATTTGCTGGAGGATTTACGCGAGCTTATCGAGCGGTCGATTCGGGAAAATCCGTCGGCGCTTGTGCGCGAGGGCAATATGATTGCGGACGGATTTAACGAAGAGCTGGACCGACTGCGCTCTTTGCATGACAACAGCAAGGAGTGGGTCAAAAAGCTGGAGGAGAGCGAGCGGGAGAAGACCGGCATCAAAACCCTGCGTATCAGCTCCAACAATGTTTTCGGCTACTACATAGAGGTCACCAAATCCTTGACCGCGCAGGTGCCGGATCGCTATATTCGCAAGCAAACGCTTGCCAACTGCGAACGGTATGTGACGCCGGAGCTCAAGGAGCTGGAGCAAACCGTTTTCGGCTCGGGGGACAAGATTAAATCCTTGGAATACGAGCTGTTCGGAAAAATTCGCGGCGAGGTTGCCGAAAACAGCGCACGCGTTCAGCGCACGGCGTCCCTGCTTGCACAGCTGGATGTCTATGTTTCCTTGGCAACGGTCGCCGCCAGGGAAAACTATGTCTGCCCAACGGTGGACAAGTCGGATGTCGTGGACATTCGCGACGGACGTCACCCGGTGGTGGAGCAGTTTGTGCGGGACAACTATTTTGTCCCCAACGATACCCTGCTGGATACCAAAAAGAACCGCATAATGCTGATTACAGGTCCCAACATGGCGGGAAAATCCACTTATATGCGGCAAACGGCGTTGATTGTTCTGCTTGCGCAGATCGGGTCGTTTGTGCCGGCGGCGGAAGCGCATATCGGCATTGTGGATAAAATCTTTACCCGTGTCGGGGCGTCGGACGACCTGGCATCCGGGCAGTCCACCTTTATGCTGGAAATGAACGAGGTCGCCTATATTCTGAAAAACGCGACCGCAAAGAGTCTGATTATTTACGACGAGGTCGGCAGAGGGACCTCCACCTACGACGGCATGAGCATAGCCCGTGCCATTGTGGAATATACAAACAGTCGCAAAATCGGCGCCAAGACGCTGTTTGCCACGCATTACCATGAATTGACCGCGATGGAGAACGACTACGACGGCATTGTCAATTACAATATTGCCGCCAAAAAGCGCGGGGACAATATTACCTTCCTGCGCAAGATTGTGCGCGGCTCCACCGATGACAGCTACGGGATTGAGGTAGCAAAGCTGGCAGGATTGCCCGGCGAGGTGGTCAAACGCGCCAAAGAGATTCTTGCCGAAACCGAGAAGGCAGCCGCCGCCGCACGCAAGGCGGGACTAACCGAAGGCGCCGCCGGCGGGACGGGCGCGCAAAAGGAGCAGGAGGAAGAAGAGGCGCTTAGCATTTCGCTTGACGATTGCTTGCGCGAGCAGATTTTGGAAGAGCTGAAAACCACCGATTTGAATACCCTTTCTCCGTTTGAGTGCATGCAGCTTTTGTTTAATTGGAAAAAACGGTTGCCGTAAAAAGGGCGGAGAGATTGCAGACCGTGCGGTTTG
>CAZMAZ010000203.1:0-3170 GCA_964564255.1 uncultured Clostridium sp.
TAAACACATATACAAGAACCGCTCCGCACAGCATAAGCGTAATACATACCATCGCAACTATCACAATAACCGCATGGTAGTTTTGATCACCTTCAAGCTCCCTCTGATAATTATTGGAAATTGTAAAAAGTGTGCTGTCACCGAATATTTCACCCAGCTCCTCGATTACCGTCTCAACATCGTACTCATCATATACCTCCATCGACATATCACGGCTTACCGGTTCGTGTCCCGTCAAAGCGATAAATGTCTCCCTGTTCACATATACATGAAGAAAATTACTTGTGCTTATATCCTCGCACTTTCCGACTATATTAATCGCCTTTGACTCATCCACATGACCGTGACTGTCCTCGTAAATTCCATGAATAGTGCATAAACGAAGCTTTCCGTCATTGAAAATCGACATTTTTGTGTCCTCGGGAACAAAAGCCTCGTATAAACCAAGCTCCGCACCCTGTTCATCGTCAAGAGGTATAAGCGAAACGCGTGAATAGTATACACCGTCAAAATTTCCGTAGGTTGAATAGTCACTTTTTGTTGCATTAAGTGCCGTGACAAACGAATTGTAGTCTGTCGTGTAGCTTATCTCGGAAAAATACGGTAATTTCTCCGCTTCCGCAAAAGCCGCCTCGATTTCGTCCGCCCTTTCGTATATCATCGAAATATTGGCAGCCACAAATATATTTCCCTTACTTTCTTCGGATAACTCATCACTGATATACATGGCAACATACGACACAAAAGCAACAGTCACTATCGTTATCACACAGCGTGGCACCGAATACTTTCCGTCTCGCCAGAAAAATATTTTTGTAAGAAAAGAATTGCTTGTAACATTTTTCTGCTCCACGCTCGTGTTAATGTATCTACGGGAAGGAGCTTTTTCTTTTTCTCCGTCTCCGACCATGTCAGGAGCAATTTCTTTCCATGATAAAAAAATGCTCCGCCTAAAGCCAGTGCGGAAAGAATCACAAGTAAAATAAAGCTGGAAAATTTGTAGTCGTAAACCATCCAAGATGTATAGTCCGATTGTATATACATATTATCAAGCACAAGTTTTACCGCAAAATTGCTTATCGGCACCGCTACTGCCAATGCTGCGGCAAAAATAACCGAAAGCTCAACAATGAGAGTGTTTCTGAGCGTTTTTTTGTCAATTCCAAGCTCTGTAAGCTTTTTCAGCTCTTCCTTGCGATTAACCGTAATAAGTCGATACGCATAGTAAATCGAAAGCATACCTACAAACGTAGCTACAATTCTCGTACCGTCAACAAGCATTACATCCTCGGGGTAAGCCGACTTACGATAAGCAAAAACTGTAACATCAATATCATCGGAAATTTTATTTGCAATACGCGATACCTTGTTTGCTGTATCCTCCCAATCCACCGAATCATCTATTTTTATATATATACATCCGTCCTTATACGTTGTCTCAATTCCTTGAACCTCGGAAAAAAAGTCGATGTCACTCGACAATGCACCGGTCAAACGTACATCATAGCCACCTGTCTTATATTGCCAATTAAGAAGCTCTCCGTAATCTGATGCATCAAGATAGACACTCGGAATATTTATCAGCATAATGGAGGCAATCATTATAACGAATATACATATATAATCCGATATGTTTTTTTGAAATTTTCTTTTCAAATACAGTTTACAAAACATACTTCCTCCTAAAAAATCGGTTTTAACTTTTAACGCACGCCTTCCTTTGCTTATAATATATCATATTCCCCACATATCTGTCAATACGCAACAATAAAAATCCGATTTTTCATGAACATCGCACAATTTCCACCGTCACTTTCAGTCACCTTTGCTATAGCACATTCTTAACACGGATAATGCATTTTCCCCCATCACAACAATTTTCCTTCCTTTTATTATATATACCCCAAAAAACTCAGCTTGACAACAAGACCTGTGCTTGATATAATGAAATCAAGGGGAAAAAAACGGAGGATAAGCATGAAACAAATACCAAAAAAGCTTCTAATTAAAATATTGCTTCCGCTGATAGTTCTTGCCTCGGCAATCGTGCTGTTTTTTTATCTGAATCCGCAAGAGATAGCCTCGGGAGAAACGATTGCCATGTCTGCGGAAAATCCGAATGATACATTCTCTGTCTCTCTGTCGCTTAAACGTGTGAACTTTCTTTTCAAGCCGACAAAAATCCAAGGCGAAATAGTATTTGACGGAGTAGAATATGTAAATATGTCCTCGTTCGGCAAGGGTTACGATATTTACGAATCAAAGGGATTTTTCGAGAATCTGAAGCTGAAATCCGAAGGCTTCACCTACGACCTGTTTGTCAGAGCCGACACAAAAGAAAAACCTATGAAAATCTACAACGACACCATACTGCTCGGAGAGGTAACCTCGGACACGATTATGATTTATAAATTCAACAACAAGGACGGCATAACAATATACAATATTTTGCTTGATGAGTGAATCCGTCCGCAAAACAAAAAATCCTCCGCATGGTAGTAATATGCACCCAAAGCTCAAAAAATTTTGGAAATGCATATCAATCACGGAGGATTTTTTTATATTTTTTTTCAAACAGCGGCATTGTCTGCATACCTGATTCCGCATAGCTGTTCATTCTCAAACTCAAGAATAAACGCACTCGGAGTTGCGATTTTCCCGTTCAGCACAACGCTGTCTTTGTATGTGATTTTGCGTAGCTTCTTCTGCTTATCCACAACTTCAATTAAGCACCAATTCAAAAGATACGCACAAATAGCTGCGGCATGAGAAATAACAGCAGCAGTATTTCCGTCTTTCATCGCACATAAAATTTCGCCGACTACAGCTGTCATTCTTTCTTTGGTGTCGTTCAGTGACTCGCCGCCGATATTTTTGTAACTATGCTCCTCGTATTGACGTTTCCAAAACTCCGCATTCAAAGTGTCGGGATTTCCAAGCTCACGTTCCCTGAGACGGTCATCGAAAATTAAATTATCACTCAATTTTTCCGCTGTACTATATGCCCGTCTATACGGAGAGGTATAAACCATATTTACAGAGCGAAAAAAATCAAGCGAGAACAGCTCTTGAGCCATAATATGTCCCCGATCGGAAATAGGAAGCTCCGCCGTCGGTATCGTCCTGTCTTTGATAGGCTCGGAATGTCTGATCAATATTATTGTTTTCAT
>CAZMAZ010000204.1:0-3161 GCA_964564255.1 uncultured Clostridium sp.
GACGGAAAAGATCTCGCCGAATCTGCGTGCGATGAATTTTTAGAGGTGCCCTTTTATTTTTATGGGGACCTTATATAAACCCTTTCGGGGCAGGGGGCAGTCGGGAAGGGATGGGTTGGTGCTTTTTGCATGCCGGGGCAGGCGACGCTGTCATGATACAAGCTCCCGTCTGCATACACTTGGGAAACGCATGTTTGCCGCCAATGCGGCATCGTGCCCGCATTTTTGGGAGGTGTTTTGATTGCTTTCGGCTTTTCTGCATGCTTTTTCACAGCTTTTTTGCGCGGTTCTCGGCGTACAAACGCCGCAAAATTTTCCGCCGCCGCTTTCCGCGGAGGAGGAGCGAGAATGCTTTACCCTTTTGCGTGAGCAAAAGGATGCGCAGGCGCGTTCCCGCTTGATTCTTCACAATTTGCGATTGGTCGCGCATATTGTGCGCAAATATTATGCCGGCAATCGCAATCAAGAGGATTTGATTTCCATCGGCACCATTGGACTTGTCAAAGCAATCGACACCTTCAACCCTGCGCACGGTGCGCACTTTGCAACCTATGGCGCCAAATGCGTGCAAAACGAAATTTTGATGCATTTTCGCGCGGAACGGAAATCGGCAGGGGAGGTTTCCATCAATGATACCATCGATGTCGACCGTGACGGGAATCCGTTGACCTATATCGATGTGATTGGGTGCGACGATAACATGGTGGAAGAGGTGGACAAAAAGATGATGATTGATCGCGCCATGCGGCTTTTGTCCGGCGCCTTGGAGGAGCGGGAGCGGCAGGTGATTCTTTTGCGATACGGGCTGGGCGGGACAAAGGCTCTGACGCAACGCGAAATTGCCGGGAAGCTCGGCATTTCGCGTTCCTATGTCAGCCGCATCGAAAAGAGTGCCCTGGAAAAGCTGCGTGCGGGCTTGCTCGGAAAATAATCCTTCGCTTTATTTTTTCTTCTCACTTCTCACTTCTCACTTCTCACTTCTCACTTCTTATTCCTTGGTTACTTCTTCCATGGTATCGTCGGGTACTATGGTATCGTTGGGTGAAGTGGTTACATAGTCGGATTCGAAGCCGGGGATCTCATCTATAACATCGGAGCCTTCACCGTGGCAGGTTGTTTCCTCCTCCATTGTATTTATATCTGTCGTTACATCCGATTTTGAGTAGAATTCCCGCACACTTGTCTCCTCACGTTCCGCGTTGAGCTCCTCACGGGTTGCCAGGCGGAAGGAGGGGAAGAGGATGAGGTCGTTGTCGCCGGAGTTTACCAAGGCATACACATCGGATGCAAATTCGGTCATTTGGTCAAGACGCAGAACAAAGAAGCAAGCGCCGCTTGTGCCGGTGTAGACCGCGTACCCCTTTTTCTCCAGCTGCAGCAGAGCGTCTGTGCGAAGGTCGGTCGTGATGGCAAGCAGGGTATCGCCGGACAAATCGGAAGAGACAAGGCGGAAAAGCTCGCGGCTCAGTAGCAAGCGGTTCCATTCCTGTTCTTGCGGTATATCCGGAACCGGATCGACCGGTTCGTAGGAATTCGAGGAACCGATAACGATTTCATCTTCTCCATCGGAAGGCTCTTTATAGGAAGGCTCTTCGTTCGGATGCGCGGTGACAAATTCAGCCGAATTGGTAAAATCGTCAAGTTCTTCGTCGTCAAACGTAAAGCCCGAAAACAGAATGTCATTGAAGTCCGCACGATTTTGCAGCGCGTTTACCGAATTGGGGCGAGAAGAGTCGGTGCTTGGGTTGCCGTGGCCGCCGTTGTCTATACCGTCCGTGGGTCTGTCGTCTTTCTCAAACAGATACCCTGCGCCGAACAGGGCAATCGCGCAGAGCAGACCGCAGCAGGCGGCAATCACGGCGATGCGGCGCATGGAGAACCTGCGGTAACCGGTGTATGATGTGTTCGGTGTGCTTGTATTGCCGGCAGGGGCAGCGGCAGAGGTTTTGATTTTGTCCGATTCGTTATTTGTGCTTTGAGAAAGGGAAAGTCCTGTTTTGGTATTGACCTTTTGTGTAATGGAAGCAAATGCCGGTGCAGGGAGTGTCGGCGCAGGCAATGCGTCGGCAACCAAATCCAGGTCGTATACATCGGCACGGTCAAAAAGTTGCGAAAAATTGATTTTCATGTAGCATACCCTCCGAATTTTCGAATTTTTTCTTTTTCGAATTTCTTTTGTAATTTGTGAATGGCTCTGTGTGTGCGTGTGTCCACCGCGGAAACGCTTTTGTGCAGTGCCGCGGCAATTTCCGCGGAGGATTGCCCGAGATAGTATTTGCGGAGTAAAATTTCCGTGTCGGGCGGTCCGAGCTCTTTGATTGCATAGAACACTGCGTGACGCAGTTCTCCCTCGGCTTGCGTGTCGTCTTCCGATAAAAGGTCCGCCTCCCAATCAATCCGTTTGCTGTGATTGGCGTCGGCTGACAGCTCTCCGAATTGCTTCCCGCGCAATCGCAGCATGTCGACCGCACGGTTACGCGCCAAAACGCACAAATAGGATTTGATGCGGGAAAGAGTCGGATCGTATGTCGACAGATTCATATAAAATGAAGAAAATACATCTGCCACACAGTCCTCAATGTCGGTTGAGACAAAAAGGGAAGACCCGAGTTTGTTTTTAACCACGGCATAAACCAGCCCGGCATACTGTTCCATCAGAATTTGCATGCCCGTATCGGGGTCGTTTTGCAGTAGCTCTAAAAGCATTCGATCATCCATATTGTCACCTCACTTTGTCAATTTGAATCGATTCACTATTGTTTACGAAGGGAAAAGGGAAATCTTACACCGAATCGAAAAAAAATAAAAAAATTTTCAAAAAATTTTTTTGGGGGCTCTTTGCATGTGTGCTTGCCCTTTGCGTTGCCCGTATATTCCGCATTTTGCAAACCGTTTGCGGGGGGTTATTCTCCTCTTATTATAACATAATTTTTTGATTTGTCAAGAAAAAGAAGGGAGTTCCTAAATGGGCTCAGAATGACACAGTATCTGCAAATTGTTTGACACATGGCAATCCTTCCACCGCTTCGCGGTCCGCCGCTTGCGGCAGCTCCCACTTGCACAGGGGAGGCTTGGTTAGATTGTGTACAAACAAAAAGTGCGTATATTGTTCGCTTTGTTATACCGACACCGAGAAGCAAGGAAATTTGCCAAACGGACCG
>CAZMAZ010000205.1:0-3125 GCA_964564255.1 uncultured Clostridium sp.
TATGGCTTTTGCGGTTTTTTGTAAATATTTCGGCAAGTCTATTGACAAACGGTCTTTGTGGGTGTATAATGAATGCGAAGAGTAGAAATACAGGCGTCAAGTGCCGATCGGACGGGGAGTTGCCGATCGGACGAAAGTCCGCGAAATGGATGCGCGGGTACTGCGGTCTGTATTTCGCATCCCGCTTCCGCATGCAGCATCCGCAGGGACCGTTTTTCGGTACCTCTCTTTTCTGCGCAGGAGACAGGGAAGGGAGGTCTTTTTTTATGCAAAGAAAAAAATGGGAAAAACGCTTGCGCGTTTTGGTTTTATTGGCGCTTTTTTCGGCAATGAGTATTTTGCTTGGCAAGTACCTTGCTGTCGGAACAACCATGATGCGATTTAGCCTGGAAAATCTGCCGATTCTTTTGGCGGGGATTTGTTTCGGACCTGTTGCGGGGATGGCGGTCGGTCTTACAGCCGACCTGGTCGGGTGTATGATGGTTGCGTATACCATTAATCCGCTTGTAACACTCGGTGCGGTTGCCATTGGCGGCATCAGCGGTGTTTGTGTGCGCCTTTTTCCCGGAAAATCTTTGGTATTTCGTATTGCTTGTGCCGTCTTTTTTTCACATTTGATTGGCTCGATTTTATTCAAAACACTTGGGCTTGCCGCTATGTATGAAACGCCGTTTTGGCTGACATTGCTTTGGCGATCGCTGAATTACTTGATTGTGGGAATCGCAGACGGTGCACTGATTATTTTTCTGCTTAAAAACAAAGCCATTACGCGTTCCCTTGTTGATTTTGGAGGATTGCGTTGGCAAAGGCAAAAGGAGGGATCGGGCAAATGACTTATGACGAAGCACTTTCGTATATTCACCGTATCCATTGGCAATTTTGCATTCCGGGGCTGGAGCGTGTGCGTGAATTGTGCGAAAAGCTCGGCAATCCGCAAGACAAACTGCATTTTGTGCATGTGGCAGGAACCAATGGCAAAGGCTCTTTTTGTGCAATGCTTGCTTCTGTTTTGCAGTGTGCCGGGTATCGGGTCGGTCTGTTTACCTCTCCGTATATCCAGCGCTTTAACGAACGTATGATGCTGAACGGGCAGGCAATCTCCGATGAGGAATTAGCGGCACTGACCGAGGAGGTCCGCCCTTATGCGGATGCTATGTCCGAGCCGCCGACGGAATTTGAATTGATTACGGCAATTGCCTTTTTGTATTTTGCACGCCATGGATGCGATTTGGTTGTTTTGGAGTGCGGTATGGGCGGTAGATTAGATGCAACCAATTTGATTCAAACCCCGATTCTTTCCGTGATTACCGGAATTGCGCTTGATCATACCCGCTATTTGGGGGATACGGTAGAAGCCATTGCCAACGAAAAGGCGGGGATTATCAAATCGGGGGTCCCTGTTTTGTACGGCGGCGATGACCGTGTGGCGGCAGATGTTATTCGCAAACGAGCGCAGGAAGCAAATGCACCTTATTTTGAGACCGATCACCGTGCTTTGCGGATTGATTCTATGACGCTTACGGGCACGGTTTTTACGTATTGCACCGACCACGGAGTAACATCAAATGACTACGGCAGGTTGTTTTTGCCCTTGCTGGGAGAGTATCAACCGGCAAATGCGGCAAATGTGTTGGAGGCAATTTCCATTTTGCGGGGAAGCGGGCTTTCCGTTTCCAAAGAAGCTGTGCAAGAAGGCTTGCGCAAGACGGTTTGGCGAGCGCGGTTTGAATTGTTGGCAACCGATCCGATTGTAATCATTGACGGTGCGCACAATCCGCAAGGGATTTGTGCGGCTGTATGCAGTATTCGGCGCTACTTTGGCACGCAACAGGTGTTGATGCTTGGCGGCGTGATGGCAGATAAAGCGTATCGACAAATGGCTTGTGAGCTTGCACCGTGCTGTGCGGAGATGTTTGCCATTCGTCCGAATAATCCACGTGCGCTTGACGAGAAAACATACGCACAGGCATTTTTGAATATAGGGGTAACGGCACACGCTTGTGAAAGTGTGCATGATGGCGTTTTTGATGCCATTGCGCTTGCAAAGAAAAGCGGACTGCCCCTGGTTTGTCTGGGGTCTCTATACCAATATGCCGATGTCAGAGAGCAGGTCTTGCTTGCGACGCAATCCGAAAAATGATAAACTTGAAATTTGAAAGAAGAAAGGATTTATCAAATAACGGACCGTGCTTTCATGTGCCGAATCGGTATTATTTGAGGGTACCTCTAATAATTCAACGCGCGCTGGGCGGCAGAGAGATTTTTTGTCAGTTTAGACAAAAGGACGACAGCTGTAGCAGCGCTACTGCCGAGGAGTTTTGCGACAACTGACGGAAAAGATCTCGCCGAATCGGCGTGCGATGAATTTTTAGAGGTGCCCTTGATTTTAAAACGGTGAGTTCGTAACCATCCTCACCGGAGGGCATGCCGAGCATGCATCTCGAAATCAAAACTAAGGAGAATAAAACAAAATGAAAAACAAGAATTCCGAAAAACAAGAAACTTTTGCAAAGCAAAAAAACGGGCACGGCGGCAGAAATCGCGGCAGACGCAGCATTCAACACTTGTGCGCAAACGGCGTGATTGCAGCGCTTTATGTAGCATTGACCATGCTTAGTATGGCGGCGGGACTGGATAGTGGCGTAATTCAACTGCGATTGGGAGAAATTTTATGCATTTTACCCCTGTTTATCCCATCCTCTGTTGTGGGATTGACCGCGGGGTGTCTTTTGTCAAATTTCCTGTGTGCCGCTTTGTGGCAGGATTTGGTGTTCGGTACCTTGGCAACTCTTTTGGGTGCCTTGCTTTGCGCCGCTTTGGGCTTCTTTTATCGTCGCGGTTGTCGCTTCCTTTTTTGGCTTTCACCTTTGCCGAATGTTCTTGCCAACAGCTTGCTGATTCCGTTTGTTTTGGCATATGCATACGGCGCAGAAGGCAGTATCCCGTTTTTTATGGTAACGGTCGGGGCAGGGGAGTTGCTTGCCGGCGGGATGAGTATTGCTTTGTTTTATGCCTTGCGCAAACGGATGCCTAACTTTTTATCTCGTTTTTGAGAATGTATTTTTGTGCGTTTTAAAATGGAGTCGCAATTAAAATGCAAATAGCAATTTGCGCAGAATCAAATT
>CAZMAZ010000206.1:0-3078 GCA_964564255.1 uncultured Clostridium sp.
CGTTCTCTTCCTCCCGCAGCTCTTTTTCGAGGGATTCCAGTTCTTCGTAAATATCCAGCAATTCCTCTTCCGCCCGGTTTTTTTGCGCGTCCAATTTTGCGACCTGCTCGTAATCGGTTGCTGCATCTCCGAACAGTGCCGCTTCGATTGTCGCAAGGGTCTCTTCCAATTCGGCGGCGCGCGCTTGCAGGCGCGTTTGGCGTGTTTGCCTTTTCTTGCGCTCGGCGGCACGCTGCTTGCTTTGCAGATATTGTGCCTTTCCCGCGCCGACAGGTGCGGCGGTCTCCGACGGCGTCTGCTCTTCGCACCACGCGGCAATGCGTGCCTGCCGATATGCCGAGAATTCGGTATAGGCACTGCCTTCTCGGTCAACCGAAAAGTCCAAAAGGTCGTCGCCCGACGTGGTGCCGGAGAAGGCTTTCCCGGGCTTGAGGCAGAGAATGCGCGTTGCCAGCTTTTCAATCAAATAGCGGTCGTGCGAAACAACCAAAATGGTGCCGTCAAAGGCGGCAAGGGCTTGCTCCAGCACCTCGCGCGAATCAATGTCCAGGTGGTTTGTCGGCTCGTCCAGCACAAGCAGATTCATTTTGGACAAAATCAGCTTTGCCAGCGTCAATCGGGCACGCTCTCCGCCGCTGAGCACGCCGACCGTTTTATAAACATCCTCGCCGATAAAGCGAAAGAGGGCAAGCGTGTTGCGGATTTCGGTTTCGGTTTTGCGCGGGTAGGCGTCCCACAATTCGTCAAGCACCGTGTTTTCCGCGGTCAGGTTCTGGTTTTCCTGATCGTAATATCCCACCTCTACGTTGTATCCCGCCTCGATTCTGCCGGAGCGCGGCTCCATACGGTTGAGAATCAATTTGACAAGGGTTGATTTTCCGCAACCGTTCGGACCGATCAGTAGGACACGTTCCCCTTTACGCACGGTAAAGTTAAGATCGGAAAACAAAACATGCTCGCCGAATCCCATGCAGAGCCGTTTCACCGACAAAACATCGTTTCCGCTGGGCAAGGAGGAGGTAAATCGCATGCGAATCGGCTTGGGAGCAGACTCCGGTCGCTCCACGCGCTCCACCTTTTCCAGGAGCTTTTCGCGCGCGTGAATGGTAACGTAATTGTGCGCCTGGTTCCAGCGCCGTTGCTGATCCAAAAATGCCTGCTGGCGGGCAAGCTCCTTTTGCTGGTCGTCATAATGCTTTTGCAAAATGGCGCGGTCGGTTTCGCGTTGCTCGATTGTTGCCGTGTAATTGCCGTTATACAGCTTGGCATGCCGATTTTGCACAACCAGCGTTTTGTTGGTGACGTGGTCCAAAAAATAGCGGTCGTGCGAAATCACCATGACGCATTTCTTATAAGAGGCGAGAAATCCTTCCAGCCAGGCAAGGGTTTCGATGTCGAGGTGATTGGTCGGTTCGTCCAGCATCAGAATATCCGGCTCGCGTGAGAGCTGCACCGCCAGTGCCAGACGCGTTTTTTGTCCGCCGCTGAGCGTTTTGACGCTTTGGTGTACGGCTGCCTCATCAAAACCGAGCTTGGTCAAAATCGACACACACCGTCCGCGAAATTCCAGCCCGCCGTCCTGCAAAAAGCGGTCGTGCAGTTCGCTGTATTCTCTTGTCAGCTTATTGTATTCCGGGAGTGTTGTGTCCTCCAAAAGCCTTTCCAGCTCCTGCAAGCGGTGCTCGGCACGCAAAAGATGCGGGAAAGCGTGAAGCATATGAGAAAGCACGCTGTCGGTATCGGGATCTGCATTTTCCGAGCGAAAGGCGTCGTCCTGTCGCAAAATCCCGATGCTTTTTCCTTTTGAAATAAAAACATTGCCCGCAGTCGGTTCATATTCACCGACAATCATGCGAAACAGGGAGGATTTGCCGCTGCCGTTGACGCCGATAATGCCCAATCGGTCGTTTTCCTCCAGCGAAAAGGAAACACGGTCCAAAATCACCGTTGTGCCGAAATGCAGGCACAGGTCGTTTACACTGATTGCAATCATACTGTCTGTTCGGTTTGCTCCGCACGCAGAATCCGCATGCGCAGCTTGAGCATCAAAAGCTTTCTGACCGACGCGTCGATGCGCTCCGGTTCGATTGTGCCGTCGGCAACCGCCTCCAGCACGGCGGGAACCTGCCGCTCGTAAGAAGAACAGCAAAGCAAATCGTTCCCCGCAAGAACGGCTTGCACGGCAGAGGCGCGGTCGCCCGTATACAGTGTAATCGCCGCCATATCCAGCGAATCGGTCATAATGATGCCGTCAAAATGCAGTTGCTCGCGCAAAAAGCGGTGAGCGGCGGGAGAGAGGGATGCGGGAGTGTCGGGGTCAAGGCATTCCACAATATTGTGTGCCACCATGACAATCGGTGCGCCCGCGCGAATTGCCTCAATAAAGGGAAGCAGGTCGTTTTGCATAAAGGTATCCAGAGAGCGGCTGTCGTGTGCGATTGATGTGTGCGTGTCGACATTGTCGCCGTACCCGGGGAAATGCTTAACCGAGCCTATCAAGCCGCAGGCATTCATGGTTTCGACCACCGTTTTTGCATAGGCGGCTGTTTCGGGAGCGGGCAATCCGAGTGTGCGGTCGTATATGAAGTTATGCGGGCTGGTTGCCATGTCGCAAACCGGCGCGTAATTGAAATTGATACCGAGGTCCTTCAAAAAAGCGGCTTTTTCCCGCGTGTCGGCACGAACGGCTTCCAATCCGCCCGCCGCATACAGGCTTTGCGGATTTTGAAAGGGTTCTGCGCGGAATTGCGGATATTTGCTGGCGCGCACCACTCTGCCGCCCTCTTCGTCCGCGGCAATCAGAAGCGGGAGGGTGGCGGCACGGTTCCAGGACCTTACCGCGGCACGCAGAGAATCCGGCGTTCTGTGTTCGAAATCGACCGCATAAAGCGTAAGACCGCCCAGCTTATAGGTTGCAATCGCGGTTTCCGCGTCGGTTTGCGGGCAACGAACAACAAAAAGCTGTCCGACCTTTTCTTCTATACTCATTTTGGCGAGAATTTCCTCGCATCTTTCCGCTTCCCGTTTTGTCTGCATTTCCGGGCTTTGATTCAAATCGGTCATATAAGAGCTCCTTTC
>CAZMAZ010000207.1:0-3077 GCA_964564255.1 uncultured Clostridium sp.
ATTTTGCGACAAATTCGAACCGGATGCTATGTTTTTATCTGTCGCAAAAGAGGGGAGAAGCGACTGTTTTGGGGAAGGGTATCGAAAAATGTTTTGAAAACCTTTGCGACGGGTTTGTTTTTCGACATGTTTTTTGCGTGTTTGCGATTATAATGGAAATACCGAGGAATCGCAGGAAAAATATACCCGCGACCGATAGGGAAAAAGGACAAAAACAGGAAAACGGAAAACGGAGACGGAAGACGAAAGATGATGGAAAAGAGAAACCAACGGCAAAAGAAGACAAAAAACGATTGTGAGAAAATCAAAAACGGGCAAGAACAAAGCGCGGAGACGGCGGCGGAGAATGCGACAGCTCCGGATTTGGGGACGGGGACACAGCGCCGCAAATTGCGAAAATGCTTAACCTATGTCGCATACGGGCTGTTTGCTTATTTTGTGGGGAGTCGTACCGTTTTGTTCGGGACGGCGCCGATGGGATTGGCACTTCTTTGCGCATCGGGAAAGCAAATGCCGATGGTACTTCTCGGCGTGCTGGTTGCCGCGATTGCAGGAAAACAGCCGGAATACATTTTTGCCTACCTGGCGGCGGCGCTGATTCGTTTTGTATTTTCTGCGTTGCTTTTACAGCCCGAGACCGAAGCGTCGCCCAATATAAAATTCGATACGGAATCGGCGGGAAAGACCGACACGGAGTCCGACGCGGGCGCGGGCGCCGATGCCGGTGCGGGCGCCGATGCGGGCGTGGGGCATATATTTCGAATCGGCGGCGCACTGCTTGCGGAAAAGCGTTCTTTGCGCGTCTGGTGCGGCGGCATTTGCGCCTTCCTGCTCGGCGTCATGCATTGCATTGCGGGCGGATTTCAATTTTACGATTTGTTCGGCATGCTGTTTCTGCTTTTGAGCGTGCCCGCTTTCACCTTCTTTTACACCCCGTTTTTTGAAGCGCAAATGCAAGCGGAGAAGGCAGAGCCGGCAGAGCCGACAGAACCGACCAAAACGGGCGGGGAATTTCCTCTGCGCGCCGGGTATGTGGCGGCGTGCGGCGCGCTTGCCATGACACTTGTATACAGCTTGGATACGGTTACGCTCTTTGGCATTTCCGCGGCACCGCTTGCCGCCATGGTTCTGACCCTGCTTTCTTGCCGCCTGCGCGGGCTTCTTTACGGCATCGGATGCGGTGTGCTGGTCGGTTTGGCATGTGACCCGCTTTCCGCGCCGCTGTTTGTTGCCGCCGCATTTTTGTATGCATTGCTGCGCCCGATTGCGGAAGGGCTTGCCCTTTTGTGCGCGTTTGGCGGTGCTGTGGGCTGGTGCTTTTACATAGGCGGCGTCAGCCGTTTCTTTGCCCTCTTTCCTTCCTTTTTGGGCGCGCTCGCCGTCTACCTTTTGGTTGTGCGCTTCATGGATGCGCCGTCAAAGCCGTCGGTGCCGGATGCGACCTCCTCCGCCGGCGATTTTGCAATCGCGGTGACAGCCGAAAACCGATTGCAAGCGTCACGCGGGCGCATGCTGGCACTCAGTGAGTCTTTTTCCTCGCTTTCCGAGATTTTTTACGATTTGAGTGACCGTTTTCGGCGTCCGCGCGTTTTGGACCTGCGGCGCATCTGCGACACCGGGTGTGCCAAATACTGTGAGAGCTGTCCGTCGCGCGATGTTTGCTGGGGCGCGGGGTACAGCGACACGCTGGACATGATTAACCGCCTTGCCGCGCAACTGCACACACGCGGGCATGTGGACCTTTTGCTTTTGCCCGTTGAAGTGCGATTGCGTTGCTTGCGGCTGGAAAAGATTGCGGCGAAAATCAATCGAGACTGCGCCGATTTGACGGCGGCGATGCTGAAAAATGATAAAACCGCCATTTTTGCGGCGGATTACGAGGCAATCTCGGATATTTTAAACGATTCCTTGCAGGAGGATTGCGCGGAATATGAATGCGACAGGGAAGCGGCTGTCAAAATATTTGACTATTTAAGCGCACGTGGCACCACGGTACACGGCGTTGTGGTTTGCGGCAAGCGCGCGCGGCGTGTCATTGTGCGCGGCACCAATTTTTCCAAAAGCGCGGGAAAGGCGCAGGAATTGCGCAAGGCGATGAGTGATTTGTGCGGCATGGAGCTGGGAGATCCCGTATTTGAGATTGGCACCGACTGTACCGTGATGATGCTGACCGCGCGTCCTCGCCTGCGCGTGCGACACGCCTCCGCACGCATTGCCGCCGCGGAAGAGCGAAACCGTGCGTTTTTATCGCGTGCCGACGTGTCGGACGCCGAAATGCCCCGGGAGGGTCGGTTTGTCGACAGACAAAAGGAATGGGAAAAACGGCAGGAGCAGGAAAAACAGGAAGAACGGGAAGAAAACGAATGGCTGCATGCGCCTATGACAGGGGAAAGAGCGGACACCGTATTTTGTTTTGACCAAGACCGAGAAGATTGGAAAGGACGGGCAGATTGGGAAGATCAGAAAGGAGAAGCGGGCAATCCCTTCGGCTCGCGTGCGGTATGCGGCGACACGGTGAACTGCTTTTCCAACGAAAATGCCTATTTTTATGCACTGGTCAGTGACGGCATGGGCAGTGGAGAGGAAGCGTCGTTCACCTCGCGGATTTGTTCGATTTTTTTGGAAAAGATGCTCTGTGCCTGCAATCATACCGATGTCACCCTGCGGATGCTTAACAGTTTTATTCGTTCCAAAAATTCCTGCACGGGGACCGAATGCTCCGCAAGCGTGGATCTCATGGAATTGGACCTGCTTTCGGGGAGTGCGTCGTTTGCCAAATCGGGCGCTGCCCCCACCTATATTGTGCGCGCGGGATCGGTTTTTATTTTGCGGTCGCGCACGCTGCCGATTGGGATTATTCCTTCTCCCGATGTGCGGGTGACGCGTTCCGAGATTGTCGCGGGCGATACCGTGATTATGGTCAGCGACGGCGTAACGCGCAACAATGACGAATGCCCGTGGCTGGTCTCGCTTTTGGCGTCGTCGGAGGGAATGCGCCCCGATGAACTCAGCCGTTTGATTGTCAAAAAAGCGGCGGAAGGGGGAAGCACGGACGATATTTCCGCCGTGGTGGTGCG
>CAZMAZ010000208.1:0-3075 GCA_964564255.1 uncultured Clostridium sp.
TGACAGTAAATGCCGTATCCTTCGGCGCAGGGCTTGCCGTTGCCAATATCCTGCCCGGAATATCCCGAAAAGCGGAAAATTCTCGCGTTTCGGGAGTCATTCCCGCGTCTTTGGGTGGTATTCCTTCTGACGGAATGATAGAATATAAGCACAAAACATCTCAAACCGCAAGGAGGCATTCCAAATGGAAAAGAAAACAATCGGCAAATTTATATCGGCTTTGCGAAAAGCCAACGGCATGACGCAGAAAGAACTCGGCGACCGTCTTTATGTATCGGATAAAACGGTCAGTCGCTGGGAATGCGACGAATGTCTGCCGGACCTTTCCTTGATTCCCGCCATAGCAGAAATTTTCGGAATTACCACCGATGAGCTTTTGCGCGGGGAACGCGCCCGCCCAAGTCAAGAGGCAGCCGCCTCGGAAAATACAGCAAGCAGGCAGAAGGCAAAAAGCGACAAGCAATTCCGATGGATGCTCAGAGAAAAAAGTCATACCCATAAAATAATGTCAGCCGCCGCGGTGGGTATCACCGTTTTCGGCTTGATTGCCGCCGCCATCGCCAATCTCGGTTTTTCCAAAGGACTGATCGCTTTTTGCTTGGCTGTTGCTTTTTGTGTCGCGGCAGAGCTGTCTCTGATCTGCTTTTCCATCCATGCATATGTCGCATCCGACGATGACGACAACGACGACTATGCCGCCCGAAAGCAAGCACACAATACCGAAACGACCAAAATCGCAACCGTCGTTTCCTTTGTAAATTTGCTTGCGATTGCATTCTGTTTGCCGCTCGTCACGGTAATAGACGGGGTAAATTACGGCTTGACATTTACTTCTTGGCTTGGCTTCGGTCTTTTGTTTGCCGCCTCTGCCTTTGTCGTGCTCTATCTTGTCTATGCACTGTTTGTTCGCAAACTTCTTTGCAAGCGTGGCTTGATGACTTTAAGCGAAAAACAAATGACACTTCTTTGCAAAAACCGAAGGAGTCTTATAAAAATCCTGTCGGTTGCCATTGCAATCGCGCTTGTTTTGATAATCTGCTTTGCCGTATGGAACACGATAGGATGGGACATTTCGTTGAAGGAATATACCTTTGATACCTGTGACGCTTTCAAAGCCTTTATGGAGGGCGAATACGATGCCTGGTATACGGAAGGATACAGCTATGTGGACGAAAACGGTAATGTCGTCATCTCTTCTCCTCTTTTATCGCAAATATCGCAAAGCAAAATCGAGTCGTCCGGCGGAGAAAAAGAGGAAGTATATTATCCGAAAAAGGTTTACGGTCAAATTTGCAATGCCAAAGGAGAGGTTATTTGCGAATATTATTATAACCCCGACCTTTATAAAGATATTCTCTTTACCGAATCCGCCGACGATAAAATGCCGGTAACCGTAATCACCGTGCAGTCCTACTACGATACCTACGGCACGGTCGAAACCGTATCGCGTGGGTTGTATGCACTGATTGCAATTGATTTTATTGCCGCAACATGCATATATTTGATAATAAGCCATAAAAACAAAAAGGAGAGTGCAGCATGAATATTGCCTTTTTCCTGAAGCCCAAAAGCCAGGTGGCGTACCTGCATGTCGGAAATACGCTCCGACAGGGACTGGAAAAAATGAGACACCACGGTTTCACCGCCGTTCCGGTGATCGCACGAAACGGTACCTATCTCGGAAGCGTCAGTGAAGGAGATTTCCTGCGACGCATTTTGGAACTCGGCACCGTTGAAAATGCGGTTTTGGAAAGCATTTGTATTGACAGCATTCTGAATACGGACCGTTGTCCGCCCGTGCGCATCACCGCAACCATGGAGGACTTGCTGGAACGCGCGCAAGAGCAAAATTTTGTCCCGGTCGTGGATGACAGAGGCTCTTTTATGGGAATCGTAACGCGCCACGACATTCTCTGTTATTTTACCGAGCACAGACGAAGACAACAGGAGGAACAAAACCTTGAATCCCGAGAAACAAAATAAAGGGCAGGCTACCCCTTGCGAAAGCTGTGAGTTTTTCGACTACGACGACGGGGAGGATGCTTGGGTTTGCTGTGTGGCACTTGACCAAGATGCCATGGCGGATTTTTTGAGCGGACAAACCGGTCGGTGTCCGTATTACCGCTTTTATGACGAATATAAAAGCGTGCACAAGCAAATTTGAGAAAAAGCCCCCTGCCGTCCGACAAGGAATCTTACCGCATCATTTTTCAAAACACCCACCATACAAACGGAAAGGACCTTCGATCATGTCACAAATAAATCGCCATACCTCTCCATACAGATTGCAAGCAACCCGAATTTTGCTTGCAATCTTGTCTGTCGCCTTGCTTTTATCCCTTCCCGCCTGCGCCGATCTTCCCTACATCGACTCGGTCCCGGGCGAAACCTTTTCCTACCGTTTGTACGGAAGAGAGCATATTCAAAAGGTGGTCGTTTACGACGGCACGCAAAAACGCGCAACCGTAACCGTCGACGGAGGTACGGTTTTACAGGAACCTTACGAAAATTACGGACTGGTAACAGGCGATTTTGACCAAGACGGCATCGAAGATTTTTATGTTATTCTCTCTTCTGCGTCCGAGGTCACAACCATCGCTTGCTACCGCGCAACCACCGACGGCAAATACATCTATGATGCAACCCTCTCTAAATTGCACAATCTCTTGCTGGACCGAGAAACCGGATCGCTTATCGCTTACAGCGAAAGCCGTCAGGTCACCGCGCAAACAAAAGACGGAGAGACACTCTATGACCTTTCTTACACGCTTTGCGCCTACACCTATCGCGACGGGACCCTTTCTCCGATCAGTGCGCTGAGACTCACCTACTATACCGACGAAGACCTTTGGGTCTATTCCCGATTGGGTTATCTGGGAACCGGGCAGGATGCGGTTTGGACAGAGCTTGAAGAAAAATGGTTGACCGAGGATACGCTCCCCGATTACGATTTTCGTCCCGGGAAGAACGGCGGTGGCGCGCTTTATTCGGACAAAAACTGATTTTTACGTTTTCGACTGCCCCTTAGGGAAACACTGATTTAATGAGGTGGTACAGATTCGGTACAGATTTTTT
>CAZMAZ010000209.1:0-3060 GCA_964564255.1 uncultured Clostridium sp.
GTGTTTAATCTGTTGTTTGATCTTTCAATTTTCCGCGTCAAACTTGGTCTGTTTTCTAACATTCGCACGCAACCGGGAGATTGTGTTTGCATCATCGCTTTGCAATCTGCACAAAAAAAGAAGAGAAAAACTGGTCATAGTGCTACAGAGAAAGATGAGATAGCAAATATTGTCTTATTTTTGCCTATGATTGTCTTGCAAATTAGCACTAAATGTCTTAGAATAGAGACGAATAGAAAGAAAAAGAAAACGGAGGTGTTTTCAATGTCAATGCCTGTTGCTCTGCAACTGTATTCGGTTCGCGATGATGCCGGAGCGAATTTTTATGCTACTCTGAAAAAAGTAAAAGAAATGGGTTATGATGGAGTGGAATTTGCCGGACTGTACGGAAATGCACCCGAAAATATCCGCAAAATGTGTGAGGAGTTGGATTTGGTTCCCCTCTCCGCGCATGTCCCGTATTACGATATGATTGCAAATCCGACAGATGTTTTTTCTCAATATGCGGAAATCGGATGCCGTTTTGTTGCCATTCCGTATTTAACTCCGGAGTGCAGACCGGGAACAGACGGATTTGCAAAGGTTGTGGAAAATGCGTTGATGCTCGGAAAAGTCGCCGCGCAACACGGTATTCGCTTGCTTTATCACAATCATGATTTTGAATTCGAAAAGATTGAAGGAAAATATGCTTTAGATCTTTTGTATGATACGGTTCCCGCCGAATATCTGCAAACAGAGTTGGATGTTTGCTGGGTAAAAGTAGGCGGAGAAGATCCGGCTGCATATATCGCAAAATACACAGGACGCGCACCGATTGTACATTTGAAAGATTATGTTGGCGGTAAAAGCGACAACATGTATGAGTTGATCGGAATCGAAAGCGAAAAGAACAACGAAAATGCGCCAAAAGCCTTTGAATTCCGTCCGGTCGGATTCGGCTGTCAGGATATGAAAGGAATTATCAATGCCGCTTCTGCGGCGGGTGCCGAATGGTTGTGTGTTGAACAGGATCAACCGTCGATGGGACTTTCGCCGATGGAATGTGTACAAAAGAGCATACAGTATCTGCGTTCGATCGGATGCTGAATATAAAAATTAAAATTAAAATTACGGAGGATTAAATACCATGGCCGAAAAAATGGATGCAAAGCTTGATTATGCAAATCAGGTTGTTGAAACTGTAATTGATACCGATCGTAAACTGCGAATCGGTATTATCGGATGCGGATGGATTGCAGGCGCCCACATCGATTCTTATAAAAGAATGCCCGATGTGGAAATTGTTGCAGGTTGCGATCTGATCCCGGGAAAAGCAGCAAAATTTTTCCGCGATAACGGCATAGAAGGGGTAAAAACGGAATATGCATCACACAAAGAAATGCTGGAAGATGAATCCTTGCATTTGGATGCTGTTTCCATTTGCACTTACAATCGTCAGCATGCAATTCCCGCCATTTGCGCTTTGAAAAAAGGAATTCATGTTTTATTGGAAAAGCCGTTCACTGTTACACTGGAAGAAGCAATTGAAGTTATGCGTGCAGAAAAGGAAAGCGGAAAGGTGCTTTCAATCGGATTCCAGCCGCGCTTGGATGCCAACATGCAAATGATCAAAAAGATTGTTGAGTCCGGCGAGCTTGGAAAAGTATACTACATTCAAACGGGCGGCGGTCGTCGCAGAGGTATTCCGACACCGTTCGGAACTACTTTCATCGAAGACGAAACAGCCGGTCTTGGTGCGCTTGCCGACATCGGATGCTACTCTCTTGACATGGTTTTGAATGCGGTAGGATACCCGAAGCCTTTAACGGTAACGGGATATAAGAGCGATTTCTTCGGAAAAGATCCAACAACCTATCCGGGACATCCCGAATACGCGGATTTGTTTGGCGTAGATGATTTTGCCGCAGCATTTGTTCGTCTTGAAGGTGGTATCATTTTGGATTTCCGTATTGCATGGGCAATGAATATTGACACTCCCGGTGACACTATCATTCTCGGCACCAAAGCAGGTCTTCGCATCCCTTCTACCGATTGCTGGAACGGCTCTGTTGGCGGTGCCATGAAGATTTACAAAACCATCGGCGGCGTTAATATGGAATATGAAGTGCCGATCATCAAAGAAGAAGGAAATCTGTTTGATAAGAAGATCCGTTCGTTCTTGGATGCGGTCAAGTACGGAAAACCGGCTCCCGTTCCGTCCGATCAAATTGTATATAACCAGGCAATTTTGGATGGAATCGCAAAATCCGCACGCGCGGGAAAAGAAATCAAGATTACCATTCCCAAAATCTAATAGATATGCTTACCCCCGTCCGAACGCAAAACACGTTCGGGCGAGGGGTTTGAAACTTGATTTTTCGTTATTCGCAATAACGCACTCATAAATTGGGAGTTCATCTTTTTGCCTTTTTGCTATTCACAATCTTTTGAATATCTTCTTTATCAATCCATTCTTCTGTAAATCCACAGTTACAGCATATATATCTGTTCACATTTACTGCGGAAAAGATTGTATTACCGGTCAACACATTATTTCCGGAACCGTATGCACCAGAATAGCCATCAATTCTGACAATGTTTGAAGACTGACATTTTGGACAGATTTTTGTGTTTTGCATAAATGTATCTCCTTCTAATTTATCGGTATGTTTATTATAGCATAAAAAAACGATTTTTTCAATCCTTTTCATATTGCCGAAAATAATTTTATTACAAAAGTTTCAAAAGACGCTGCCCTTTTCTGCGTATAATCTTTTGAGAGAATTGAGGAGTTGATATATAACCTTAGGTATCTTCCCCCTTGAGGAATATTGGTATCCTCGCGTTTTTAAAGCCGAAATGCAACCAAACCTCGCCTTCTGAGGAGGCATCAATATCAAAGGTGTCAGCTAAAGAGATGGCTTCGGCTATCTCCTTGCAACCGTAGAAGCTATAGACCCAATCTTTGACCGTTAAAGACATACCCGTTCCCAGCAACTCGTCAAAAACGATTTTATGTTCTGCATCAGGGGACTCTTTATGTATGACCTTAAGAATTCGGTCTATAGCCCTCGTAGCGCG
>CAZMAZ010000210.1:0-3054 GCA_964564255.1 uncultured Clostridium sp.
CGCCCCGGAAAGAAAAGCCGATAGAAGAAAAAGGAGAGAAGCATGCATATTTTAGTGATTTCGGACACACACGGAAAGGAAAAATACATTCGCGAGGCGCTGGAGAATCAGAACACGGTGCCGAGGGCGTTGTTTTTTCTCGGCGACGGATTACGTGATTTACGCGATATGCCGACAGACGGCATGGATGTATACAAGGTGCGCGGCAACTGCGACTGGAGCTTTGACCAAGATGTGCCGACCGAACGGCTGGTGCGCTTCGGCTCCTATACATTTCTTCTGATGCACGGACATGAGCACGGCGTCAAATACGGCACCGAGGCGGCGATCCACCATGCGCTTTCGCGCGGCGCGGACGCGGTTTTGTTTGGGCACACCCACGAAAGGGCAGAGATACTCCTGCCGGCAGGCGCCGAATTTGACGGCAAACGATTGGAGCGTCCGTTTTATGCCTTCAATCCCGGCAGTCTCGGCTTTTTTCGCTCCTTCGGCACGATAACCGTGCAAAAAGACGGACTTTTGTTCGGGTTCGGTGAGGTTGCATGGTAAAAGAAAAAGAGAAAGAAAAAGAGAAAACACCCCTTCTTTGAAAGAAGGGGTGCCCCAAATGCTTTTTGGATGTGAATGACTGTTTTGGGCTCGGCAGCTCTTATTCCTCGGGATAAGAAGTAGCCATCTGCTCTTCCAGTTCGGCAGCAACAGCTTCTGCTTCTGCCTGTGCAACTGCCTGCTCGTAAGCGGTGATAACAGCGCTTTCCAGCATGCTGCGGAAGGTTGCATTGATCGGGTGAACAATGTCACGGTAAGTGTCATCGGGATTCTTACGGCTGGGCATTACGATGAAGAAACGGTCATGCGCGTTGATGACCTTAATATCGTGGACAGCGAGCTGGTTGTCCAGCGTAACGGATACGATGGCTTTCATGGGACCTTCGTTAAACAGCTTTCTGACTTTTACATCTGTGATTTGCATTGGTTTTACCTCCATTGATCATGTAATTTGCTTTTTTTCTTTACACATACAGTATAAATCATGAATGTGAAAACGGCGAAAACAAATCTGTAAACTGTGTGAAGTTAACAGCAATTTTTTCTATGTGTTCCCCGACCGACAATGCAATATTTTGTCGATAGTATGCAAAAAAAGCGAAAGAAAAGGGAAGACACGCGCATTTTGCGCATTTGATAGCTTGTCTTTTATCGGGACATTTCCGACAGGAGATGCCCAAGAGCAAAACGGAAAGAAGGGTTTGAATATGGCAACACCGAATACACATTTCGGAAAAGAACGCATCGGAGAGATGCTTGCGGAATGCAAACGGATTCATTTTATCGGGGTGGGCGGGATTATGATGTCCTCGCTTGCCATCTTAACGGCGCGGCGCGGATATACGGTAACCGGCTCCGACCGAACCAAAACGGCGCTGACCGATCGGGTCGCCGACGCGGGAATTGCCGTTTCCTATGTGCAGTGTCGGGAAAATACGCAGAACTGCGATGCCGTTGTGTATACCGTGGCAATTGCCCCCGACAACCCGGAATATCTTTGTGCGCTGGAAAGGGGCATTCCGCTGATTTCACGCGCGGATTACCTGGGGTATCTGATGACGGGGTACGAAAACCGTATCGGCATTGCGGGCATGCACGGCAAAAGCACCTGCACCTCCATGTGTGCGCAGGTCCTTTTGGACGCCGGGGTTGACCCCACCGTCCTTTCGGGCGCCGAAACCGAGCGAATGCACGGCGCCTATCGCATCGGGGGAAAACGGCATTTCCTGTTTGAAGCCTGCGAATATGAAGATTCCTTTCTGGATTTCAATCCGACGGTCGCGGTCCTGCTGAATGCCGAAATGGAGCATGTGGATTATTTCAAAAACATAGAGCAGATTAAGCGCTCCTTTGCGTCCTATGCCGCCCTGGTCGGGAAAACCGGCACCGTGATTCTCAACGCCGACGACCCCAATCTGCGGGCAATTGCCGAAACGGTTCGCGCATCGGTCGGATGCGTGATTACCTTCGGTATCGACAGCGACGACGTCGACCTGCGTGCGACCGATATTTGCCTGCACCGCGGCTGTCCCGCCTTTACCGTTGTGCGGCAGGGCAGGGAACCGATGCGCATCACCCTCCCCGTTTGCGGGCGGCATCATATCTACAACGCCTTGGCAACGGTCGCGGTTTCTGCCCTTTGCGGCGTGAGCGATACCATGATTGTAAGCGGACTGTCTGCCTTTGGCGGCGCCAAACGACGCATGGAATATAAGGGGAAATGCAACGGTGCCGACATTTACGATGATTACGGACATCACCCGACCGAGGTCAAAACCACGCTGGAGGGCGCCGCGGCAATGGGGTATCGACGGCTGTTTTGCGTTTTTCAATCGCACACCTATTCCCGTACCGCCGAGCTGTACACGCAGTTTTTGCACGCCTTTGACAGTGCCGACCGCGTGATTCTTGCCGACATTTATGCGGCGCGGGAGCAGAACACCTATGGCGTCACCCCGCAGAAATTGGCACAGGATATTGGCGAAAAGGCAAGCTACGGCGGCAGCTTTGCCGAGATTGCGCAAACCTTGCGCCGCGAATTGCGCGAAGGCGACCTTTGCCTGGTTATGGGCGCGGGGGATATTTATCGCCTGTTTGCTTTGCTGGATTGCTGAATACGGACAATAGACAAAAGAGGCGCGGGGCGCCTCTTTGTTTTATCGATAGCGGCGGAGAGATTGCAAACCGTTCGGGCAGACCGCCTGAGACGCTGCCCCGCCGTGTCATTCCAAGCAACGTGAAGAATCTCGGCGGGGGAATGAAAGAGATTCTTCGCGAACGCTTGACAGCGTTTACGCTCAGAATGACACAGAGGGGGCGGTGCCGGCGGGGGATGCAGACCGTTCGGGCGGACCGTCGAGGACGCCGGTCCCTACATCCGAAATCGATTGGTTCATCGACAGCGGTGGATGAGGTGTCGACCGTTCGGTTTGTCATATCGACACCGAGGCGCAAGAGAGCGTGAATTTTAAAAAAGGCTCTCACCGGGGAGAGCTCCCGCGAAAG
>CAZMAZ010000211.1:0-3044 GCA_964564255.1 uncultured Clostridium sp.
TGTATTTATTTTACCACAGAATGCAACCTTTGTCAACCGTTTCGCCTTCCTATTTCGAACTATTTCGAATTATTTTGAGGCTCTGCCACAAAGGTTGCGACTTGCAACATTCTTTTTACAAAAATCTGCTTGACACCGATCGGTTCTTATGCTATAATAGATCGGATTATGTAAAGGATTCATCCAAGGAGGGCGCAATGGAAAACAGAGTTACACCGAGAACACTTTCGGGCTTTATGGAATTGTTACCGTCGGAACAAATAAAATTTGATCGCATTCGCAGAATAATGGAGCGTGTATTTGAAAGCTACGGATTCTTCTCTCTCGATACCCCTATATTGGAGGCAAGCGAAGTTTTACTTGCAAAAGGAAGCGGAGAAACCGAAAAGCAGGTGTACCGTTTCAAAAAAGGAGACACCGACATGACCATGCGATTTGATCAAACGGTTCCCTTGGCAAAATATGTGGCTAAAAATGCGGGAGAATTGACCTTCCCCTTCCGTCGTTACCAAATCGGCAAGGTCTATCGCGGCGAACGAGCGCAAAAAGGAAGATTCCGCGAATTTTATCAATGTGATATTGATATTATAGGCGACGGTCGACTGGATCTTGCCAACGATGCGGAAATGCCCGCCGTCATTTACGACGTTTTGCGAACCCTGGGACTGGAGGATTTCACCTTCCGTATCAGCAACCGCAAGGTGCTCGGCGGCTTCTTCTCCCTCTTACAGGTTGGCGATGCGGCAGGCGATATTATGCGTACTGTCGATAAAATCGAAAAAATCGGCGCATCCAAAACACGGGACGAGCTGGTCGGTATGGGATTGGATCCGCAGGTCTGCGAACAGATTATTGCTTTTGTCGGAATGCGCGGAACCAATGCCGAGGTCTTTGCATTTCTCAATCAATACCGCGGTAAAGATCCCCTCTTTGACACGGGTTTGGAAGAATTGCAAACCGTAATCGGACTTTTGGGTGATTACGGTATCCCGGAAAAGAATTATTGCGTAGATCTTTCAATCGCACGCGGACTGGATTATTACACCGGAACGGTTTACGAAACCACATTTGACAAGCACCCCGAAATCGGCAGCATTTGCTCGGGCGGTCGATATGACAATCTTGCAGGCTTTTACACCTCCCGCTGTCTGCCCGGCGTCGGTATGGCAATCGGTTTGACACGTCTCTTTTATGTGCTTTTGCATATGGATCCGAATCTGCCAAACGGCTATTTGAACGGTGGCATTGAGCCTCCGTGCGATCTGCTTTTGTTGCCTTTAACCGAAAACAGCAAAGAAATCACGCGGATTGCTTCCCTGTTTCGCCGTGTCGGTCTGCGCACACAGGTATATCACGAAAGTGCAAAATTCAAAAACAAGATGGGCTATGCTGACAAATTGCATGTTCCTTTTGTTCTGTTTTTGGGAGATGATGAACTGTCGGCAGGCATTGTCAAAATCAAAAACATGGAAACGGGAGAGCAAATTTCCGACACACCGGAAAAGCTGTTGCCTGTACTGTTAGACTATGTCCGTAAAAAAGAAGCGCAAACACCGATCGACACGGACAAAACCAAACCGTAAATCGATAAAAACAAAAATAAAGAGGAATTCCATTATGAAACATTACGATACCATAATTATCGGTGCGGGACCCGGCGGCATTTATTCCGCATATGAGCTCTCCCGTCTTTGCCCGAATCAAAAAATAGCGGTCATCGAGGCGGGACATCCGCTGGAAAAGCGGAAATGCCCGATTGACGGCGTAAAGGTCAAGGGTTGCATCGGTTGCAAGACCTGTGCCATTATGAACGGTTTCGGCGGTGCCGGCGCGTTTTCGGACGGAAAATACAATATCACCAATCAGTTCGGAGGGACACTGCACGAATACATCGGCAAACAAACCGCTATCGAATTGATGCGCTATGTCGATAAAATCAATCTGCAATTCGGTGGCGAAGGAACCAAGCTCTATTCCACTGCCAACTCGGAAATCAAAAAGCTGTGTTTGAAAAACAATCTGCATCTTTTGGATGCCCAGGTGCGGCATTTGGGTACCGATATTAACTATGTCGTGTTGACCAATCTCTACAAACTGCTTTCGGAAAAAGTGGATTTCTTATTCTCTTCTCCGGTACAAAGCGTATCGCTATGTGAAGAAAGTGAAGAAAATGGAGATAAGAGATATACGGTCACGACCGCAAAAGAGACCTTTACCTGTAAGAATTGTGTCATTTCGGTCGGCAGAAGCGGAAGCAAGTGGATGGAAAGCGTTTGTAAAGAGCTTGCCATTCCAACCAGCTCCAACCGCGTCGACATCGGCGTGCGGGTTGAGCTGCCGTATGAAGTCTTTTCTCATCTGACCGATGAACTGTACGAAAGCAAAATTGTCTACCGAACCGAAAAATTTCAAGATAAGGTGCGTACCTTCTGTATGAATCCGCACGGTGTCGTTGTCAATGAAAACACAAACGGCATTGTGACAGTCAACGGTCACAGCTATGAGGATCCTGCCAAGCATACGGATAATACCAATTTTGCGCTTCTTGTCTCCAAACATTTTTCGGAGCCCTTCAAGGACAGCAACGGCTATGCGGAAAGCATTGCACATCTTTCCAACCTGCTCGGCGGCGGTGTCATGGTACAGCGCTTCGGCGATCTGATTCGCGGTCAACGCAGTACCCCTTCCCGTATTTCGGAATGCTTCTTGACACCGACCTTAAACGCAACGCCGGGCGACTTGTCGCTTGTCATTCCCAAGCGTATCTTAGATGGCATTATCGAAATGTTGTACGCTCTCGATAAAATTGCTCCCGGAACGGTCAATGATGATACGCTTCTGTACGGCGTTGAGGTGAAATTCTACAACATGGAAGTGGAAATCGACGAAAATTTGATGACTCGCCATCCCGGCTTGTTTGTAATCGGCGATTGCTCGGGTGTTACGCATTCCCTTTCGCACGCATCCGCCAGCGGCGTTCATGTTGCACGTGTCATTGCAAACGAAATCGCATAAAAACGGCATGGAGAGAAAATTTTTGTTAG
>CAZMAZ010000212.1:0-3036 GCA_964564255.1 uncultured Clostridium sp.
AAAAATGCATTTCGGATTAAATCTTTTTTCGGTGCGGAATTTGATTCAAACAGAATCGGATTTTGCCAAAACGGCGGATTGCCTGCGCAGGATGGGGTATGAAAGCATCCAATATTCGGGCGGGCCTTATGATGCCGACATGATACAGCGTGTCTCCGCGCAAAGCGGACTGCGCGTTGTTTTGACCCATGTGCCGCTTACGCGCATTTTGGAGGACACCGACAATTTGATGGAAGAGCATGCACGCTTCGGATGCCAAAACATCGGACTGGGGGCAATGCCGTGGGAACTGCTTGCGGACAGAGAAGGGTTTACGGAAACCGTTTCCCGTCTGAACACGGTCGGCGCCTATATGGAAGCGCACGGTTTTCGGTTTTTCTATCACCATCATCAGTTTGAATTTTCCAAATTCGTTTTTCCCGAGGACGGGGAAATGACATTGTTCGATTACATGGTGAAAAAGGCACCGCACATTCACTTCACGGCGGATACCCATTGGTTGCAGTACGGCGGCACGGATATTTGCGCGACCATCGACCGCTTGGCAGGGCGGGTGGAATGCCTGCACCTGAAGGACTACGGGGTCCTGTTACAGGGGGAAAAGCAGTATCAGCCGACCATTGTGCCGGTCGGCAGCGGCAATATCGATTTTGCCCGCGTGATTGCGCACGCACGTGCGGCGGGAACGGTTCATTTTTTGGTAGAGCAGGATAATGCCGCCGAAGCGGCAGATCCGCTTGCCGAAGCGGAACGCAGTATTCGGTATTTGCGCGCGCATTTTGAAAACGAATAAAAGGGGACAGCAAGGGAGACAGGAGGAGCAATATGGGAAAAGTACGCTACGGTATTATCGGGCTCGGCAATCAAGGCTTTCATTACCTGGTTGCGTTATTGGATAAGGGGCTTGTGGAGGATGCGGAAGTAACGGCAATCTGCGACACAGACCCCGAGAAGCTGGAACGCGCGCAAAATGCGCTTCAAAACACGCATGCCGTCGGGTTTGAGAGATACACCGAGCTTTTGGACAGCGGCCTCTGCGATGCGGTTTTGATTGAAACGCCGCACTATTTCCATCCGGAAATGGCAATCGCAGCATTGACGCGCGGAATTCATGTGCTCTGTGACAAGCCTGCCGGCGTTTACACGCGGCAGGTGCGAGAGATGAATGAAGCCGCCGCCGCATCACAGGCGCTGTTTGGCATGATGTTCAATCAACGCACCAACTGCGTCTATCGAAAAATGCGGGAGATGATTGCCGAAGGACGTTTGGGCAGTCTTTTGCGAGTCAATTGGATTATTACCGATTGGTATCGCACGCAAGCCTATTATGACAGCGGCTCCTGGCGTGCAACCTGGGACGGAGAGGGCGGCGGCGTCCTAATCAATCAGTGCCCGCATCAATTGGATTTGCTCTCTTGGATTGTCGGCGAATTGCCGATTGCCGTAAACGGCTTTTGCGGCTACGGACAGTGGCACGACATTGAGGTCGAGGACGAGGTAACCGCCTTTTTCCGCTACCGAAACGGCGCGACCGGAACCTTTGTCACCACGACAGGCGAAGCACCGGGCACCAATCGCTTGGAAATATCCGGCACGCGCGGCAGCCTGCTCTGCGAACACGGCATTTTGCGCTTTCGGGAAAATGAAGAGGACTGCGCCGCCTTTATTCGCACCTCCGCCGAAGGCTTTCGGGCGCCCGCGTGCAAGGAAACGGTGGTGGAAACCGACGGTCAAAACCTGCAGCATCTGGGCATCCTGCGCAATTTTACCGCCGCTGTTTTGGGTCGCGAGCCGCTGTTTGTGGACGGAACGGAGGGTATTTGCGGCGTGGAATTAATGAATGCGATTGCACTGTCCGGTTGGCAAAACGGGGCAGAGGTGCGCCTCCCGGTGGATGAGAGCTTGTATCTGGCAAACCTCAATCAACACCGTGAAAACGGACGTCGGCGCTTTACACAGTCGGTAGAATAAGCGGGGAGGCTGTTATGCATACAACAAAAAAGATGCGCGTTGCCGTTGTTGGTTACGGCGTGATTGGGCGGTTGCATGCCGCCATTTTGGAAAAAAGCGGGATGCTTTGTGCGATTTGCGATAACAACCCCGCGGCACTGCGGGAGGCACCCGATGTCCCTTGCGTCGCTGACTATACCGAGCTCTTGGAGACTGTCCGACCGGACGCGGTGCATATTTGCACGCCGCATTATTTGCACGCGGATATGGTCGTGCAAGCCCTACGCCGCAATATTTTTGTGCTGTGCGAAAAGCCGCTTTGTATCCATGCCGATGAAATTGACCGCATCCTGGCGGCGGAAAAGGAATCCGCGGCGGGACTTGGCGTTTGCCTGCAAAACCGTTACAATGCTGTCAATCGCTTTGTCTACGACTACCTGCAGGGAGCAAAGCATGTGTCGGGCGTCGGGCAGGTTGCCTGGAACCGCACCGCCGCTTATTACGCGAGTGGCGATTGGCGAGGGAAACAGGCGACCGAGGGCGGCGGCGTTCTGATCAATCAGGCATTGCATACCCTGGATTTACTGCAATGGTTTTTGGGCATGCCCGAGCAGGTGATTGCCCAAACCGATACGCTCTCTCTGGCGGGCACCATAGAGGTGGAGGACAGCGCACTCCTTTTGTGCCGCGGAAAAAACGAATTTACCTTTTTTGCAACAAACGGCGCACCGTCGGATTTTTCGGTGCTGATACAGCTGATTGTCGACGGCAAGCAGGTGACGGTATTGCCCGACCGTGTTCTGATTGATCGGGAATGCGTGGCATTTTTCGAGGCGCCGCAACGCTTTGTGCACAAGCAGTGCTACGGAAACGGGCACGAGGCGCTGATTGCGGATTTTTACGATTGCATTGCCGCCGGCAGACGGTTTGCCATTGACGGAAATGCCGGCGCACAGGTGGTTCGCTTGATTCTGTCGGCATACCAAAGCCACGGCAAGCGGATTTCGGTGCCGATTGGTGCAGCCGAAGGCGATTTGAATGGGAATTGAAGGGAAATTGAAGGGGAATTGAATACGAATCAAGGGA
>CAZMAZ010000213.1:0-3009 GCA_964564255.1 uncultured Clostridium sp.
CTGTTTTTATTTTTTGTCGCGGTCTTCGGTCCGTTCGCTGATAATATAACGCGGCCGTCCTTTGACCTCCATGTAAATTTTGCCGATATATTCGCCAATCACCCCGAGACAGACAAGCTGAATGCCGGAAACAAAGCAGATAATGGAAACAATGCTTGCCCATCCGGCAACCGTATTGCCGACCAAATGGGAAATAACAGACCAAATAACGCCCGCAAAGCTGAAAAGGGAGAAGAAAATGCCCATTGCGGTAATCATGCGAAGCGGCTTGACGCTTAAACTGGTAATGCCGTTGACAGCCAAAGCCAGCATTTTACGAAGCGGATAATGGCTTTTTCCCGCCAAACGCTCATGCCGTTCATAGTAAACCGAACTGCTCTTGAAGCCGACCAACGGAATCATGCCGCGCAAAAAGAGATTGACCTCATGAAATTCGGAAAACGCATCCAAAACACGGGAAGAAATCAAGCGATAATCGGCGTGATTGTAGACCACCTCGGCACCCATCGCATTCATGAATTTGTAAAAGCCCTGTGCGGTTGTGCGCTTGAAAAAGCTGTCGGTCTTACGGGAGCTGCGCACCCCGTAAACCACCTCGCTCCCGCTCAGATATTCGGTGACCATCTGCTCCATCGCCGCAATATCGTCCTGTCCGTCGCAGTCAATCGAAATGGTAATGTCGCAAACAGCCTTTGCCTCCATAAGTCCTGCCAAAACCGCATTTTGGTGTCCGCGGTTGCGGCTCTGCCGAATCCCGCAAAAGGCAGGATTTTCGCTTGCAAGGGAGGAGATGATTTCCCAGGTTTTATCCTTACTGCCGTCGTCCACAAAAAGAATGCGGCTGTCCGGAGAAATCAGGGAAGCCTTGCTCATTTTGCAAAGCTCCTCCAAAAACATGGGGGCTGTGACCGGTAAAACCTCCTGTTCGTTATAACAGGGAATAATCATATACAGAATCGGCGGTTTTTGCGTTGCGGGAACATGCGTATCGGTTGTTTGGCTCATAGTTCTGCTCCTTTGTAATCCATTGCCGTTATCGACAATCGAGGATATACCCATTGCCGCTTTTTTGCAAGGTTCCCTCCAGCCCCAGAAGCTCTTTTGCATATTCGGCGTCCGGTTTGGAGGATATATCAAAGAAAATGACATCGGGTGCTTTGTGCGGATTTTGACGGTAGTATTCATTCAGACGCGAAATCGCCTGTTTGAGATAGGGTTTGGTCATGGTGCCGAGTGACATCCACGCCGAGAAGGCGGCACTGTTTTTTTGATCAAGCAAATACAGCCCGGTGTTTTGGGAAAGATACAGGACATTGCCCTCGGGAATGGCTCGCACCTCTTCGGTGTCGCGCCGTTCCTGCTCGTCCTTGTTTTTGTAATATTCGCGTGTGATGACCCCGCGATTGATTCCTTCTTCGATTTTAACATCCAGCTCGCCGACATCCTTGTCCCAGAAGGTGGCAGTGGAACGAATCTGCATGGCAAATACGCAAATAACACCGAAGGCAAGAATCCCGACCGCCTGGGTTGCGATGCGAAGCAGGGTGACCTTTCTTTGCGGATAAACCGACAAGAAACGGTAAATAAAGTACAAGCTGCAAATACATCCGACCGAGAAAACCGAGGAAATGACATAAAACTGCTGATTGGACGAGGAGCAAACGGCGTAAGCATATAAAAGGGTCGGGCAGAACATGGCAAGAAAAACCTTCCACGGACGCTTTTCACACAGGAAAAAGGAGACAAGACCAAGGAGGTTGAGCGGCATCATCAGGTAGTTGATATACGGCTTTTCCAAAAATCCCAGCGCATAGGTGACGGTTAGTGCGGCGGCAAGGATAAAATATACAGTCTTTCGAACATAGGATTTACGGTCAAGGCAAGCGGCAAAAGCCAAAACACCGATTGCGGGGTAGCACCATATGGCATAGGAATTGCTGTTTATAATGCTTTTCCCGAACTTTTTCAGGGTATAGGTGAGCGAAAATGCGCTGTGCTCCGGGTCATTCATGATTTGGGAAACCGAATCCAAAATCTGCGAAAGCGAGGAACGCGAAAGAACAAAAACAAGGAATAACAGCGCCATGACCGCAACCCCGACAGTAAAACCGAGCAAGGTCATCCACGACAGCGGATGCGTATCGGCAAACGGCTTTTTTTGTAACCGTCCGACAAGGCTTGCAACCCCGACCGCAAGCAAGTAAAAGAAATAGAGCGCCGCAAGATAGGGACAGCATAAAACGGTGCAGGCAAAAAAGAGACCGGCTAACGCCATATTGACAAAATAGCACCTGCGGGAGGCATCGGCGGGTGTTGAAACATAGGTGACGGTTGCCAAGGCAAAGAACCCGATACCGAGTGAGTTGTAGGACAGCGCCATAATGTTAAACGGTGCGTAAAGCATAAAAAACAGGGAAGCAATCAGCGCAACCGGACGGGAGAGCCGTTTCATGCGGTAGAAAATCCACACCGCGCAAATCACCTGAAACAGGATATAAAAGACGCGGAAGTGCAAAACAGCGCCTTCAAACGAGGGATTAAACAGCATATATATTTTCATCAGCGGATAAAGCAAGAACGCGGAGAGCTGAGACACATGCCATTCTTCACTCAAAAGGGCATCCCCTTGGCATAAGCGTTTGGGAATGGTCATATAAAACGCTTCGTCGCGGTTTCCGTATCCGTACTGCGCTTTCCAAAACAGGAAAATCATCCCCATCAGACAAAGAATGCCGAAAAGAACCCATAAGGAAAGATTCTTGTCATCTATTTGTTTGCGACGCTTTGCATCTTCCTTTTTTAGAAGGACAGCGTGACCTTTAGAACTGTTTTTTGACATATCCGTACTCCGTATTTCAATCTCCGTATTTCAATCAAAATGGAATCGCAACCGATCCGTTATTTCATTATAACAAATCTTTTGCCAAATGTCAATATGTTTTGGCAAAACCGCAAAAACAAAGATTGGGGGATTGACAAAAATCGCACAACGTGTTACAATAGAAAAAA
>CAZMAZ010000214.1:0-2940 GCA_964564255.1 uncultured Clostridium sp.
GGCATGCCGTAGCTATTGCAAAGATTGATGTCTTTGCCGTAAAAGCTGTCGGTTTTGTAGTTATAAGCAATTCCTTGTATGGAGGAAGAGGCTGTGACGGTGATTTGATTATAGGCGGTAATGGTTGCGGTGACGTTGGCGCGGGTGTTGAATTTACAGCTCTTTTGGTACAAGCAAAAGCCCTTGACCGCCGTGCCGCCGTCCGAGGTTTGCAGACCGCTTCCGACATTTTCATATGTCAAAACTGCCGTTTTTCCGTCTGCGGAGAGCTCTATATCTACAAGGATTGGACCGGTGGCGGTATCGATTTGCCCGCCTTCGCCCAAAACCGCGGCGGCAAGCGATGCCGCTCGCCGGGCTTGCTCATATTTGCAATTGGGATGCAAACTGTTCCAAAAGGTTTGATCGGACCAAAGATCGCAGGACACGACTTGGTAGCTGTTGGAAAGTGTTTGCGGAATGGAGCCCATAACCGCACGAATCAGTGCAAAATCCATGTACGCCCAAAGGGTGGTTCCCGTCGGTGCCGGATAGCAAGAGGGAAATTCCATAAAATATACGGGAAAATCGCGATTGACCAGATTATGCGTGGAGCGCATATAGGTAATCAATGCAGAAAAGCGTTCGACATAGTTTTTGGCATTTGTCTGCGCGAGATCACTTTCTCCCTGATACCATAAAACGCCTGCGATTGCGTAGCGCTCAAAGGGGAACATGTAATGATTGTAAAGATACCGTCCCGCGTCCGCGTTGACGCCGGTGGTGACATAATATCCCTTGCTTTGATTCCATTTGTCGCTTTTCAATTCATTGGCAACCTGATTGGGCAAAAATGCGCCGAGCGGTTGTCCGTTCCCGTCAATTTCAATCAATCCGATCGGAACGCTGTTGTCTGTCAATTTCAAATAGTGGCAAGCAAAGAAGTAGCCGATTGCCGAGAAGCGGTAAATCGCGGGATAGCTGTCGGCACGTATCCATGTTGTGTCGGAAACGACTTCCGTACAAACCTCCTCGGTGCCGCGCGTGGGGTACCCTTGTGTTTGCGTCAGGGAATTATAGTGCAAACGAATCGGTGCGGCATAATCAAGCGTATTTTTGCCGCCGTTTTCGTCGGTATTGCAAAATGTATGATGGTCGTAAATGCTGTAGGCACAGTTTGACTGTCCGATTACCATGTAGACATCTCCGACCAGCACATTTTCAAACACAATCTCTTTTTGGTCGGTGTAAATGCGCATGGAATGTCCGAGTTCCGCACAAGCGGAAAGGCGTGCGCCGAAGGTAATTTCCCACACACCGTCTTGCACGATTGCTTCCGCAAACATGCCCATAAAGGTACCGGAAACCTTTTTGCCGTTTTCGCTTTGTTCTGCCGTTCCCCAAATGCGCAAGAATTCTCCTCGTTGTACGACCATGTCGGAAGAAAAAACATTTGAGACGTGAAAATCGGAGGCATAGGGTGCATCCAAGACCTCTCCTGTCATTACATCCTTGATTTCCACGGTCGTTTCGCCCGTTTCCTTTGACTCACTGTCAATGGGGGCAGAGGTTTCCTCGGCTCCGGAGGATTCGTTTTCGATTCCCGATTCGGGCGGATTATCTTTTGCGGAAGTGGCGGAGGAGACGTTGATGCCGTCTGTATCGGTTGTTTCGGATTCCGTCTGCTTTGAGCAACCGCCGCATCCCGCACAGGAGGTCAAACAGATGCAGAATAGGAGTAAAAGGGCGAACAGTGCAGTCGGTATGCGAAGAGGGAAACGGTTGGTTGACAACATGGGAAACATCCTTTCTTTTTGAATTTTTTAAGATGCTTTTGCCTTGAGGTAAGCACCTTCCAAACTTTTTGCGGGGGACAGCCTTATTTTACCATATCCTGCGCCGCCTGTCAAGTTTTTTGCAAAAAGAATTTCTTGCCGCCGAATAAATCAGCGGTTCCCTAATAATGCAACGCGCGAGGAGAATTTTCAGAGGTGCTCAATAAAATGATTGACAAAGGGTTGCGGATGTGTTATAATAAGTCGGTAAGGCTTATCGGAGCAAACACAAAAGGTTACGGAGGGACAGAGATGCAGATTACGGTAGCGGCGCGGTATCATCGTGCATATCCCGGGGGAAGCTATTCGAGAAGCGCCTGTGTTGATTTTTTGGCAGGGGCGGGTTTTGACGGGATGGATGTTTCCCTGGAGGAGATTGGCTCTTTAGAGGATGCTTGGGAGAGCGTACTCTATGCCATGGCTTCGCGCGCGCATACGCGCGGTCTTTCCATGCCGACCTGTCACCTGCCTTTTGCCATGCCAAGTCCCGATTGCTCGGCGGCGATGGAGACCTTTGCACGGGATTTGTGCAAGGGCGTTCGCGGGGCACATTTGATGGGGATTCCCACCTGTGTCATGCACCCCATTGCGCGACATGTACGTGAAGCCGCCCCGGAACATATGCAGGCGTGGCTTTCGGAAAATGAACGTTTTTTGGCGCCTGTTGTCGAGCTTGCGTGCCGTTTGGGCGTATATCCGTTGATAGAGAACATGGCAAATCTGCGCGAATCTGCCAACGACCATTTGTTGGGATCGACCGCAGCCGAAGTACGGTTGCTTTCGCAGGTGCTCGGCGCAGGTGTTTGCTGGGATTTCGGACATGCTCATTTAACCGGCTTGCAGAGTGCGTCGGAGCTGACGGCGCTTGTCGGCTGTGTGCATATGATACATGTGCATGACAACGACGGGACACGGGATGCACATGACATTCCGTTTGAAGGAACAATCGATTGGAAGGGCGCGATGACGGCACTGCATGCGACGGGATACAACGGACCGCTGAACCTTGAATTGAAGGGCTCGCATCTTTCGCCCGATTTCTCGGCGCGTTCCGCACACGCCGAACGGGCGGTACAAGCGGGGAAAAGGCTTTCGGCTATGTTTGATTCCAAAAACTTTGAAAAAA